>JBBSLM010000059.1:0-9569 GCA_038255245.1 Sphingomonadales bacterium | reverse complement strand
TTTTCCGATCTTATCGCCGGCTATCGCCGCTTTCTGGCCAGTGAATGGGGCGAGGAACGCGCCCGTTGGGCGGAACTTGCCGCGGGACAGAGCCCGAAGGTGATGGTGATCGCCTGTTCCGACAGCCGGGTGGATCCCAGCCAGATATTCGACGCGCGGCCGGGCGAGATGTTCGTCGTGCGCAACGTCGCCAATCTGGTGCCGCCGTTCGAGCCTGACAACAATTATCACGGCGTCTCGGCGGCGCTGGAGTTCGCGGTGACGCAGCTGCAGGTCGAGGAACTGGTGGTGATGGGCCACGGCGCGTGCGGCGGCTGCGCGGCGGCGCTGACCGGGCAGTTCGACGGGGCGCTCTCGGGGGCCGGCCACTTCATCGCCCATTGGGTCGGGATGCTCGACGAGGCGCGCGAGCGGGTGATCCGTCAGTTCCCCGAGCTCGGGCCGGCGGCGGTGCGGGCCATGGAGCATGAGGGCGTGCGCGTCTCGCTCAAGAACCTGATGACCTTCCCGTGGGTGCGCGAGCGCGTCGCCGACGGCCGGCTCAAGCTGCACGGCGCCTATTTCGCCATTGCCGATGGGCAATTGTGCCTGCTCGACCCCGCTACAGAGTCTTTTCAGCCGGCTTGACCGCTCTGCCCGCCACGCTCTTGCGGTAGCCATAGGCAAAATAGAGGCCCAGGCCGACGATCTGCGCGATCAGGAAGTAGAGCTGGGTCGTGCTCGGCAGGCTGTAGAACAGATAGCCGCAGCCGCCGATCGCGATCAGGCCGACCACCCAGGGCAATGGCGTCCTGAAGGTGCGCGGCGCATCCGGTGCGCGCAGGCGCATGATGAGCATGCACAGCGCCACTGCGGCGAAGGCGGTGAGGGTGCCAGCATTGGCCAGGGCGGCCAGCTCGGCCAACGGAATCAGGCCCGCCAGCACCGCCACGATGATCGCGGTGAACAAGGTGATGCGGGTGGGCGAGCCGCGCCCGGAAACGCGCGCGAGCCCGACCGGGAGCATGCCGTCGCGCGCCATCACGAAGAAGATGCGACTCTGGCCGTAGAAGAAGGCCAGGATCACTGTGGGAAGGGCGATCACTGCCGAGATGGCGAGGTAGCGCGCCGCCCATGGCTGATCGAGCTCGCGCAGGATCAGCGCGAGCGGCTCGCCACTGTCGGCGAAGGCGGTGAAGGAGATGGCACCGATCGCGGCGGCGGCGACCGCCATGTAGATGATGACGCAGATTACCATCGAGCCGACGATGCCGATGGCGAGGTCGCGGCCCGGATTCTTGGTCTCCTCGGCCGCAGTGGCGATCGCGTCGAAACCGTAGAAAGCGAAGAAGATAATGGCGGCCGCCGCCATGACGCCAACTTCGCTCCCGGACGGGCCCGATTTCGGGAAGCCATAAGGCATGAACGGATCGAAATTGGCGGGGTCGAAGAACGGGGCGGCGACCGCGACGAAGACGATCAAGGCGATGATTTTCACCACCACCAGCACCGCGTTCAGCGTCGCGCTCTCCTTCGTGCCGAGGATCAGCAGGCCGGCGACGACGAGGACGATGAAGACGGCCGGGAGATTGATCATGCCCCCCTCGGTTTCCGGGCCGCCGGCGAGTGCGGCGGGCAGCCCTGCCCCCATGCCTTCCAGGAAACCATTGGCATATTCGGCCCAGCCGACCGCGACGGCGCTGACCACGAGGGAATATTCGAGGATCAGGGACCAACCGATGATCCAGGCAAGCAGCTCGCCGACCACGACATAGGTGTAGGTGTAGGCGCTGCCGGACGCGGGGATCATCGTCGCCATTTCGGCATAAGCGAGCGCGGCGGCGGCGCAGATCAGGCCGGCAATGGCGAAGGAAAGGATGACGGACGGCCCGGCCTTGGCGGCGCCGACGCCGATCAGGGTGAGAATGCCAGTGCCGACGATCGCGCCAACGCCGAGCGCAATAAGGTGTGGCCAGGACAACGTGCGCTTCAGCTGGTGATGCTGCTCGAGCGACTTCTCCGAGCCGGCCGCCTTGCGCGTGTTCCAGGCCATATTCGTCTCCCCCTGAGTCGGCTCGTTCTAGGGACGATATGGCGCCGACGTCGAGAGGGGAAAGGCGTGGTCGCGGCGCGAAAGGTTCAGAAAGTTCACACCCCCTGGCGGAATAAACGGGGCTGAACCTTTGAAAGGTTCTGCTGTGTCGAGCGGACGTGAGAAAGAGCCGGAAGAGAACGGATATAGGTGTCGTGCCGCCGGTAGGAAAGCGCTCGGATTGGCGCTGGCTAGTCAGTTATGATAAGTTGAACGGCATGAATGTGCAGGCCGCCTTTCGAGAACAGGCAACCCGGAATGTTGGGTGGCGGTCGTGAACGGTCGGGAGACCCAGCAGCTGTGGGGGCCGACGGGCGAGGCTTATGCTGAGCGGCGCGAGGTGGCGTTTGGTGAGGTGGTGGAGGCGGTGACGATCGCGGGGTTGCGGGTGGAGATGCACAGCCTTTAGATTGCGCGCATGAAGGTTTACGCAGCCACGCCATTGCTTGCACTGATCATCTCTGGTTGCTCGGCGCCTTCAGGGCCCTCTGCAACCATGAATCAATGGTCCTTGTCTCGGGAGCAAAGCAATAAAGGCTACACTTTCACCGCCGATGCTCGACTCCACAACGGAAAGCATGGTTGGTTCGCCCCAAGACTCGTGTTGATTGACGACGTCGGGTGTATGCGGACCGAATATCTTGAGTCAGTTCATCCAATCTCGGCACCTGATCCGAACGACGTGGAAGGGCGTTTCGATCAACGATTCGACCAACGACGACCGCTCGCGAAAGTGACGCTTTCGCTTCTGCACCAGAGCGGAACCGACCCAAGAAGCCTCGATGAGGTCGTGGTGTTTAGCGAGGAGCGAATAGTCGATCCCAACCTTTCTCCTACGAATGTCTCGCCGGAACGATGTACCGATCGACCGCGCTCGGCCACTCGCGAGGACCTTCGGGAGCGTGCGAAGACGGATCCCGAAGGGGCGAATGCTGAAGCGATCGACAATATGTCGAGAAACGAAGTCGTGGCCACAGCGATCAACACTGCTGGCTACCTATGTGCCCGCGTGACCCGCTTGCGACCCGCTGGCGGCGACATAATTGCGGACTGCGTGGAGTATCGAAACGGGTCCGGCCGTGTTCGCTATCGCGTTCGTACCGACTCTATGACGGTCGAACCGATCGAATAGCGCTACCGCGTCAGCTTCTTATACGCCAACTTCGTCGGCCGGTCCGCGGCATCCCCCAGCCGCCGCCGCTTATCCTCCTCATAGGCATCGAAATTGCCTTCGAACCATTCGACGTGGCTGTTGCCTTCGAAGGCGAGGATGTGAGTCGCCAGGCGATCGAGGAAGAAGCGGTCGTGGCTGATGATCACGGCGCAGCCGGCGAAATTCTCGATCGCTTCTTCCAGCGCACCGAGCGTCTCGACGTCGAGGTCGTTGGTCGGTTCGTCGAGGAGGAGGACGTTGCCGCCCTTCTTCAGCATCTTGGCGATGTGGACGCGGTTGCGTTCGCCGCCTGAGAGCTTGCCGACATTCTTCTGCTGGTCGGAGCCCTTGAAGTTGAATGCGCCCACGTAAGCCCGCGTGCTCATGTCGTGGCCGTTGACCTTCACATAATCGAGGCCGTCGGAGACTTCCTCCCAGACATTGTTCTTCTCGTTCAGATGATCGCGGCTTTGATCGACGAAGCCGAGATGCACGGTCGTGCCGATCTCGACGCTGCCGCTGTCGGGCTGCTCCTTGCCGGTGAGGATGCGGAACAGGGTGGACTTGCCGGCCCCGTTCGGGCCGATCACGCCGACGATGCCGCCGGGTGGAAGCGTGAAGCTCAGATCCTCGAACAGCAATTTGTCGTCATAGGCTTTAGAAAGGTTGTTCACCTCGATCACCTTGCCGCCCAGCCGCTCGGGCACCTGGATGACGATCTGGGCCTTGCCGGGGCTGCGATTCTTCTGGGTTTCGACGAGTTGCTCGAACTTGGCGATACGCGCCTTGGACTTGGTCTGGCGGGCCTTGGCGCCCTGCCGGATCCATTCCAGTTCGTTCTTGATCGCGGTCTGACGGCCGGACGCCTCGCGATCCTCCTGCTCCAGGCGCTTGCCCTTCTTTTCCAGGTAGGTGGAATAATTGCCTTCGTAGGGAAAATATTTGCCGCGATCGATTTCGAGGATCCAGCCGACGACATTGTCGAGGAAATAGCGATCGTGGGTGATCATCAGCACTGCGCCGGCATATTCCTTGAGGTGGCTTTCCAGCCATTGTACGCTTTCGGCGTCCAGATGGTTGGTGGGCTCGTCGAGCAGCAGGATGCTGGGCTTCTGAATGAGGAGCCGCGTGAGCGCGACGCGGCGCTTTTCACCGCCGGAGAGATTGTCCACCGGCCAGTCGCCGGGCGGGCAGCGCAGTGCTTCCATGGCGAGCTCGAGCTGGCTGTCGAGGCTCCAGCCATCGACCGCGTCGATCTTGTCCTGCAGCGCGCTCATCTCGGTGCCGAGCGTGTCGAAATCGGCGTCGGGTTCGCACATCTCGGCGCTGATCGCGTTGAAGCGATCGACCATGTCGGCGGTCGCGCGCGCGCCGTCCCTGACGTTCTCCAGCACAGTCTTGGTCGGATCGAGCTGCGGCTCCTGCTCCAGATAGCCGACACTGATGTTCTCGCCGGGCCAGGCCTCGCCGGAGAAATCCTTGTCCACGCCGGCCATGATCTTCATCAGCGTCGACTTGCCGGCGCCATTGGGGCCGACGATGCCGATCTTGGCGCCGAAATAGAATTGGAGATTGATGTTCGACAGCACCGGCTTGGGCGCGCCGGGGAAGGTTTTGGTCATGTCCTTCATGACAAAGGCATATTGTGCGGCCATGGCGGCGCTGTGCTCCGGAATCTATGGGGGTGACGGCAAGGATCGACGGGGCAGATAATGCCTCCCCCGCGCCTTGGCAAACGCGAGGCTGACAAGCGGCCCCGTTCCTGCCTAAAGACCCAGCATGTCAGCCGATCTCACGCACAATTTCGCGACCTCGGGGCTGAGCGATGCGCTCATCATTCTGGGCGCGGCGGGAATCGTGATCCCCGCCTTCGCGCGCCTGCGGGTGAGCCCGGTGATCGGCTTCATCCTGGTCGGCGCGCTGGTTGGACCGGTGGGGCTCGGCGCGCTTGCCGGCGATTATGAGTGGCTGAACTATGTCACGATCACGAATACCGAAGCGATCGCGCCGTTCGCCGAGTTCGGAATCATCTTGCTGCTGTTCTCGATCGGGCTGGAGCTGAGCTTTCCGCGTTTGTGGACGATGCGAAGATTGGTGTTCGGCGTGGGCGCGACCGAGCTGATCGGCGGCGCCTTCCTGATCGGCTGCGGCATGCTGCTGGCCGGCTATGCGTGGACGGGCGCGCTGGCGCTGGGGCTGGCGCTCGCCATGTCCTCGACCGCGGTGGTGCTGCCTTTGGTGGGGACGTCGAGCGCGGTGGGCAAATCGGCGCTCGCGATGTTGCTGTTCGAGGATGTGGCCTTGGTGCCGATCATCTTCGTGCTCGGCGTGCTGGGCCCCTATGGCGGCGACACGTCGAGCGCGCTGGATATCGTCTGGAAAGGCGCTCTCGCGGTCACCGGCATCCTGATCGCCGGCCGCTTGCTGCTGCCGCGCCTGTTCGCGCAGGCGGCGCGGGCGAAAAGTCCGGAACTGTTCCTGTCCGCCAGCCTGATCGTCGCGATCGTGGCCGCGCTGATCACCTCGGCAGTGGGGCTGTCGCCTTATGCCGGGGCGTTGCTCGCCGGTATCTTGATCGCCGAGACCGAATATCATGGCGAGGTCGATGCGATGACGGCGCCGTTCCGGGGCCTGGGCCTGGGCGTGTTCCTGATCACCGTCGGCATGAGCCTGGACATCGTGCTGATCGCGGCGAACTGGCAGTTGCTGCTGCTGGCTTTGCTCGGCGTGATGGCGGTGAAGATGGTGGTGACGGCGAGCCTGCTGCGCATTTCGGGCGCCACAAGGGGCGTTGCGGCGGAGGCCAGCGTCTTGATGGCCTCGCCGTCCGAGACGACCTTGATCGTGCTGGGTGCGGCGGCCACGGCGGGGCTGATCGCCAGCGAGACCGCGGCTTTCTGGCAGATCGTGACGGCGCTTGGGCTGACGATCACGCCGCTGCTGGCGCGGATCGGGCGGGATTTGGGCAAAAGGGTCACCAATATGGACGGGGCCGGCAGCGGCGTCCTGCCGAGCCGCGAGGAGCCGCGCGCGGTGATCATCGGCTTCGGCCGGGTCGGGCAGCTCGTCGCCGGCATGCTGAACGTGCACAATAAGGCCTATGTCGCGGTGGAGAGCGACATCGACGCGGTCGGCCAGGCGATCAAGGACGGCTATCACGTCACCTTCGGCGACGCGGCGCGCGGCGAGTTTATCGACAAGCTCAATCTCGGCCATGCCAGCGCTTTGATCCTGACCATGGACGATCCGGTGCTGTCGATGCGGCTGGTGAAGAAGGTGCGGGCCTATTGTCCGGACCTGTGCATCGTCGCCCGCGCCCGCGACGCGGCGCATGCGGCGGAGCTGTACAAGGCCGGGGCGACCGATGCTGTGCCGGAGACGCTGGAAAGCTCGCTGCAATTGTCCGAAGCGGTGCTGGTGGATCTCGGCATGCCGATGGGGCCGGTGATCGCGAGCATCCACGAGAAACGCGCCGAGATGCGGGCGCAGATCATGGAAATGGGCGAGCTGGAGCGGGAGCCGAATATCCGGCGGACGCGGATCGCGGAGGATGGTGCGGAGCCGGGTTAGGACTCTCCCCGTCTCCCCGGCGCAGGCCGGAGTCCATGCACGGGGCGGAGCGCCGTTCACGCTGCTGCGTGTTATCT
Source organism: Sphingomonadales bacterium (assembly GCA_038255245.1). Lineage (GTDB taxonomy): Bacteria > Pseudomonadota > Alphaproteobacteria > Sphingomonadales > Sphingomonadaceae > Allosphingosinicella. Next base: position 2,698 of record JBBSLM010000059.1, on the reverse strand, counting down.
GCTGGGCTGGCCCCCGGCCTGCGCCGGGGTGACGTCAGACGGTGACGGCTTGGCTGCCCAGGGCTTCGCGCACTGCATTCAGCGCTTCGACAGCCTTACCGCCATCCGGCCCACCGCCCTGCGCCATATCCGGACGGCCTCCCCCGCCCTGCCCGCCCAGAGCGGCGACGGCGGCGCGGACCAGGATGACGGCGTCGAGGCGTGACGTCAGGTCGTCGGTGACGCCGATGGCGACGGTGGCGCGGCCTTCGTTGACGGCGACGATGGCGGCGACGCCGGAGCCGAGGCGTTGCTTGGCTTCGTCGATCAGGCCGCGCAATTGCTTCGGGTCGATGCCTTCCAGCACCTGGCCGAGGAAGGCGGTGCCGGCGATCTGTTCGGGGCCGGCGGCTTCCTTCTGCGCGCCGCCGCCGAGGGCGAGCGCCTTCTTCGCTTCGGCCAGTTCGCGTTCGAGGCGGCGGCGGTCGTCAAGCAGGGTCGCGACGCGGACAGGAACGTCGTCGGGCGCGGCTTTCAGCGCGGCGGCAGTCTCGCGCAGGCGGGCGTCTCGGTCCAGCAGCCAGCGGCGGGCGGCCTCGCCGGTCACGACTTCGATTCGGCGAACGCCGGAGGAGACGGCCGATTCGCTGACGATCTTGAACAATTGGATGTCACCAAGCGCGGTGACATGGGTGCCGCCGCACAATTCGACGGAATAGCTCGCCTCGTCACCGAGTCCCATCGAGAGGACGCGGACCTCTTCGCCATATTTCTCGCCAAACAAAGCGACGGCGCCGGCCTCGATCGCATCGCTATGGCTCATCAGACGGGTGGTGACGGGCTGGTTGGCGCGGATGTGGGCATTCACCTCGGCCTCGACCGCGTCGATATCGTCGGGCGTCAGCGCCTTGGGATGGGAGAAATCGAAGCGCATGCGGTCGGCGGCGACCAGGCTGCCTTTCTGGGTGACATGCTCGCCCAGCCGGTGACGGAGGGCGGCGTGGACGAGATGCGTGGCGCTGTGATTGGCACGGATGCGGTCGCGGCGGTCGGCATCGACCGTCAGCTTGACCGGGTCGCCAACCTTCAGTGTGCCGGCGGCGATCGTGGCATGGTGCGCGTGCAGCCGGCCGAGCGGCTTCGAGGTGTCCTCAATGTCGGCCGACAAGCCATTGTCGCCGGACAATTTTCCGGCATCGCCCATCTGTCCGCCGGATTCGCCGTAGAAAGGCGTCTGGTTGGTGATAAGCAGGATCTTGTCACCCTGCCCCGCTTGCTCGACGCGCCCGCCGTCCTTGACGATGGCGGTGACGACGCCCTCGCCGGTGGTGCCGGCATAGCCGGTGAATTCGGTGCTGCCTTGCTCCTCGGCAATGTCGAACCAGATGTCGTCGTCCGCGCGATCGCCAGAGCCCTTGTGGGCGGCGCGGGCGGCGGCTTTCTGCTCGGCCATGGCGGCGTCGAAGCCGGCACGATCGACGTGAATGTCCTGGGGCCGCAGGGCATCCTCGGTCAAATCGTAGGGGAAGCCGAACGTGTCGTAGAGCTTGAAGGCGACCGCGCCGGGCAGCGTGTCGCCTGGCGTCATGCCGCCGGTCGCCTCGTCCAGCAGGCGCAGGCCGTTGGCGAGGGTCTGGCGGAAACGGGTTTCCTCCGACTGGAGCGTCTCGACGATCAAAGGCTGGGCGCGGACCAGCTCGGGGTAAGCGCCGCCCATTTCGGAGACCAGCTCGCCGACCAGCCGGTGCATCAGCGGCTCGGGAGCACCCAGCAGGTGAGCGTGGCGCATGGCGCGGCGCATGATCCGGCGCAGGACATAGCCCCTGCCCTCCGCCGATGGCAGCACGCCGTCGGCGATCAGGAAGCTGGACGAGCGAAGATGATCGGCAATCACCTTGTGGCTGGGGCTGGCGACGTCGGTCTTCGTCAGTTCTGCGGAGGCGCCGATGAGGGCCTGAAAAGTGTCGGTCTCGAAGACGCTGTGCACGCCCTGCAGGACGGTCGCGATCCGCTCAAGGCCCATGCCGGTGTCGATGGACGGCCTCGGAAGATCGCGGACGATCTCATTGTTTTCCTGCTCATATTGCATGAAAACGAGGTTCCAGACCTCGACGAAGCGATCGCCATCCTCTTCCGCGCTGCCCGGGGGGCCGCCGGCGACGTCGGGGCCGTGATCGTAGAAAATCTCCGAGCAGGGTCCGCACGGGCCATTGTCGCCCATCGCCCAGAAATTGTCCTTGGTCGGGATGCGGATGATGCGCTCATCCGGCAGCGCGGCGATCTTCTTCCACAGATTCCAGGCGTCGTCGTCGGTATGGTAGACGGTGACGGTGAGCTTGTCCTTCGGCAGCGCGAATTCGCGCGTCATCAGGTCCCAGGCAAGTTCGATCGCGCGTTCCTTGAAATAATCGCCGAATGAGAAATTACCGAGCATTTCGAAGAAAGTGAGGTGCCGCGCGGTGTAGCCGACATTGTCCAGATCATTGTGCTTGCCGCCGGCGCGCACGCATTTCTGGCTCGAAACCGCGGTCTTGTACGGGCGCGTCTCGAGGCCGGTAAAGACGTTCTTGAACGGCACCATGCCCGCATTCACGAACATGAGCGTCGGGTCGTTTTGCGGCACGAGCGGCGCCGAGGGCACCTGCTGATGCCCCTCCTGGCCAAAATGATCGAGGAAAGCCCGGCGGATGTCGTTCATCGAAGTCATTTGGTTGACTTA
>JBBSLM010000058.1:0-9577 GCA_038255245.1 Sphingomonadales bacterium | reverse complement strand
GGCACGCTTGCCGCCTGGCTGGTGGTGATGCACCGCTTCCCGGGGCGCGACGTCTTCGCCTGGGCGCTGGCGCTGCCGCTGGCCGCGCCAGCCTTTGCCCTGGCCTATGCCTATGGCGATCTGTTCGACGTCGCGGGCGGATTGCGCATGTGGATGCGCGGCTCGCTGGGCTTCGACCTGCCGTTCGAGCTGCGGACGATCCCCGGCGCGGCGTTCGTCCTGTCCTGCGCTTTCTATCCTTATGTCTATCTCGCCATGCGAGCCGCTTTCCTGAACCAGTCGGTGACGGCGCTGGAGGCGGCGCGGACGCTCGGCTGCTCGCAGCATCGGGCCTTCTTCCGCGCGGCCTTGCCGCTGGCCCGGCCGGCGCTGGCGGCAGGCGCGGCGCTGGCGATCATGGAAACGCTCGCCGATTATGGCGCGGTCCAGTTCCTCGCGGTGCAGACGCTGACGACCGGCGTGGTGCGGGCCTGGTCGGTCTACGGCTCGACCGCGTCGGCGGCGCAATTCGCTTTGCCCCTGCTCGGCGCGGCGGCGTTGCTGCTGTGGATCGAACGGGCCGGGCGGCGGGGCAGGGGCTATGAGGCCAATCGCGCGCGCTGGCGGGAATTGCCGGTGACGCAGCTGACTGGCGCGAAGGCGGCGTTGGCTGTGACCTTCTGCCTGAGCTTGCTGACGCTTGGCCTGCTTCTGCCTTGCTTCTGGCTGGCGTGGAATGGACTTAACGTCTCGCCGGACTGGACGCGGCTGTTCGACGCGGCGGCGCATTCGCTGATCCTGGGGGTCGCCGGTGCAGCCGTGACCGTCGCCTTGGCGACGGCGCTGGCGCTCGGCGCGGCGCGGCTGCCGCTGGCGGCGCGGACGGCCAGCCTGGGCTATGCGACCCCCGGCGCGGTGATGGCGATCGGCCTGCTTGCGCCCGCCGCCTTGCTCTGGCGGATCGTGCCCGGCGCGACCGGCTTCGGCGTGGCGATCGGGTTGCTGCTCTACGCTTATGCGGCGCGGCTGATGGCGGCGGCGCTGGAGCCGATCGATGCGGGCCTCGGCAAGGTGACGCCGAACATGGTCTGGGCGAGCCGCGGCCTCGGGCGCGGACCGGTCGCGACCGCGTGGTACGTGCAATTGCCGATCGCGCGCGGGGCGCTGCTGACCGCCGCGCTGCTGGTGTTCATCGATATCCTGAAGGAATTGCCCGCGACCCTGATCCTGCGGCCGTTCAACTTCGACACTTTGGCGGTGATCGCCAGCAATTATGCGCTGGACGAGCGGCTGGCGCAGGCGGGCTGGCCAAGCTTGCTGATCATCTTTTTGGCGTTGCCCGCGGTGGTGTGGCTGACCCGCAAGATTGCGCGCTCGCGGCCCGGCGCGGCATGAGGGCGAGATGAGCGACGACCCCATTCTGACCGTGAGCCATGTCGGCAAGAGCTATGGCCGCCACGTCGCGCTGGACGACGTTTCGCTGGCGCTGGCCCCCGGGCGGATCACCTGCCTGCTCGGGCCGTCGGGATGCGGCAAGAGCAGTTTGCTGCGCCTGATCGCCGGGCTGGAGCCCACGGATGCGGGCGAGATCGCGATGGCGGGCGCGACACTGTCGGGACAAGGCGGGCATGTGCCGCCGGAGCGGCGCGACATCGGCCTGGTGTTCCAGGATTGCGCGCTGTTCCCGCACCTCGACGTCACCGCCAATGTCGGCTTCGGCATCGCCCATCTGGGCAAGGCGGAGCGGGCGGCGCGGGTGGCGGCTCTGCTGGAGCGGTTCCGGCTCGGCCACCGCGCCCGGGCCTGGCCGCATACGCTTTCAGGTGGCGAGCAGCAGCGGGTGGCGATCGCCCGGGCGCTGGCGCGCGATCCGGCGGTGCTGCTGCTGGACGAGCCCTTCTCCGGGCTGGATGGCGATCTGCGCGCGGAGGTGCGGCGGCAAGTGCTGGATGGGTTGGCGCAGACGCGTGCGGCGGTGCTGATCGTCACCCACGATCCCGAAGAAGCGATGCTGATGGCGGACGAACTCGCGCTGATGCGCGACGGCCGCTTGCTGCAGGCCGGGACGCCCGCGGATTGCTATGCGCGCCCGGCCTCGATCGAGGCCGCGCGGTTGCTGGGGCCGGTGAGCGTGGTGCCCGCGCAGGTGACGGCTGGGATGGCGGAAACGCCGTTCGGAACGCTGGCGACCGAATTGCCGGAAGGCCCGGCGCGGCTGATGCTGCGGCCCGAGGCGCTGGCGCTGGCCGAGACGGGCGCGCCGGTGATGGTGACTGCCGCGCGGCTGGGCGGCGGTTTCAGTGAAGTGACTGTGGAAGCGGGCGGCGCGACGGCGATGCTGCGCCATGCGGGCCCGAGCCCGGCATTGGGTGCGGCTTTTGTGAAAATCGACCCGATCAGGGCCAGCTTGTTCGAGGGCCTGTCACGCGAGTGAATCGCGTGACGTCAGACGGGTTCGGCTGCCGCCGACCCGCTGGCCGGCCTTCGCGCACTCTTCGCGTTGCTCGCAGTCGCTTCGCTACCTGCTCGCTACGCTCGGGCGCTTGGCTATTTCATTCTTTCCACTTGCTCGAATTCCAACTCCACCGGCGTGGCGCGCCCGAAGATCGACACGCTGACCTTCACGCGGCTGCGGTCGAAATCCAGTTCCTCGACGACGCCGTTGAAGCTGGCGAACGGGCCTTCGAGCACCTTCACCTGATCGCCGATCTCGTAATCGACCTTGATCCGCTGCTTTGGCGCGGCGGCGGCGGCTTCGTCCTTGGTGTTCAGGATGCGCGCGGCCTCGGCGTCGCTGATCGCCTGGGGCTTGCCCATGCTGCCCAGGAAGCCGGTCACCTTCGGGGTGTTCTTGATCAGGTGATAGACGTCGTCGTTCATCGCCAGCTTGGCCAGCACGTAGCCCGGGAAGAATTTCCGGTCGCTCGTCACCTTCTTGCCGCGGCGGACCTCGGTCACTTTCTCGGTCGGCACTTCGACCTGCTCGACGAGCTGGGTGAGGCCCATACGCGCGGCTTCGGACTCGATCGAGTCGCGGACCTTGTTCTCGAAACCGGAATAAGCGTGGATGATGTACCAGCGGGACATATGACGGCCGGGCCCCTTAACCGAGGAAGCTGAGAAGGAATTTGACGATCGCGCTGAATGCCGAATCGACCCCGAAGAAGAAGATGCCCAGCAACGTGGTCATGATCACCACCATGACGGCGGTCATCATCGTCTCCTTGCGGGTCGGCCAGACGACCTTGGCGGTCTCGGCGCGGACCTGGCGGAAATATTCACCGGGGGAGGTGCGGGCCACTTGGCTGTTCCTTCGCGATCATAACGGACTTTCGGGCAGCCGCTCTCGACCGGCGGACCGGTCGGGGAGGCTTTCCGATGTAAGCGGAAGTGGGGGAGATAGCGCCGCGATCAAGATGGTGCAAGGTCGTCCTTGCGAAGGCCGGGTGGCAAGGCTATCTGCCTCGCCCGGCACAGGAGTGTAGCTCAGTTTGGTTAGAGCATCGGTCTCCAAAACCGAGGGTCGTCGGTTCGAATCCGACCACTCCTGCCATTGCCCCGGTAATCGTTGGCGAACGCGTCCGCAGGGGTCCGTTTCCCTCTTGCCGGAGACTGTGTCGGCCTTCGATTCTGGCCACGGTGCCTGAAACCGACCAGATCGAGCTGACCGCGCATATCTGCTCTAAGGGCTGGCGATCGATGGGGTCGTTCGTCTTCTTCAGTATCGCCATGCCGGTGCTGTGAAAGGCACGCTAAGGTGCTTTGTGTACACTCAAGACACCTAATGGCTTGCGCTCGTCGAGCATATAAAGTACATTCAAGGGCGCATTAAATCAGATAAGGGGGTCTTGAATGGTTGCTCGGTCAGTCCTTTCCGAGGCTCCGCCCTTTGAGGTCGAGTTTGCTCTTCAGCAACTCGGAGCAGACCTTCGGACAGCGCGGTTGCGTCGCAACCTCACGCTCGAAGAGGTTAGCGGGAAAATTGGCGTGGGCCGCCGGGCGATCTCGGATGCGGAGCATGGCAAGCCCACAACGACCGTCGTGACCTACGCCGCCTTGCTTTGGGTCTATGGGCTGCTGGATGGCTTTGGCCAGCTCGCGGACCCGGCTCGGGATAGCGAGGGCATGACGCTCGCCCGCGCGAGCGAACGTGAAAGAGCGCGCTCAAAAGAGTTCCTAGACAATGACTTCTGACAAGCCGGAAGGCCAATGCTACGTCTATATCACCCTCCCGGGCGAAACCCGTCCCGTCACGGCCGGCCGCTATGAACTCAGCGCCACGAGACGCGGCGAGCCGCTGGGCCGCTTCGTTTACGGTAAGAATTACCTTCAGACGGCGCATGCGGTCGAGATCGACCCGTTTGAGTTGAAGCTCGCGGCGCGCAATTACGAAACGGCTCGCCTGAAGGGTGTGTTCGGTGCGCTACGGGATTCCGGTCCCGATTTCTGGGGCAGGCGCGTGATCGAAAAGCACGCCGGAAAAGCCGCGCTCTCGGAACTCGAATATCTCCTGCACTCCGCGGACGATCGAGCCGGTGCGCTCGGCTTCGGCCTGAACCAGCAGCCTCCGGCGCCAGCGCGCAATTTCAACAAGACGCTTGCATTGGCCAAGCTTCAACGAATTGCCGATGCCATTGTCGCTGATGAGGAGCTTCCGAAGGACGAAGCGAACGCGCAAATCGAGGAACTGCTACTCGTGGGCACCTCGATGGGCGGCGCCCGCCCGAAGGCCGTGGTGGAAGACGATGCGGGACTGTGGCTGGCGAAGTTCAATCGCGACGATGACCGTTGGAATGTCGCTCGGGTCGAGCATGTGATGCTGACGTTGGCAAGGGCATGTGGCCTCGATGTCGCGCTCAGTCAGGTCGTGCAGGCGGTCGGACGCGACATTCTGCTAGTGAAGCGCTTCGATCGGGAAAAGGTCCGCGGCGGCTATAAGCGGGCCCGCATGGTCAGTGCGCTCACCATGCTCGGTGCCGAGGATAGTCACAGAGGCCGCGACAGATGGTCCTACGTTCTGCTCGCGGAGGAATTGCGGCGCAGCTCAGGCAACCCGAAGGCCGACGCACGTGAGTTGTTCCGCCGGATGACATTCAATGCGCTGATTTCCAACTCAGACGATCACCCCCGGAATCATGCCATTCTGGCCCGCGAGAAGGAGTGGCGCCTGTCGCCCGCCTACGACCTGACGCCGACGTCGCCGGTCAGTCTCGAGCACCGGGATCTGGCCTTGATCATCGGTGATCAGGGGCGCCGTGCGTCGGCGGATAACCTCGTCTCTCAATCCGCCCGATTTCTTCTGAGCCGCAGCGATGCCGAGACGATCGTGGACGAAATGGAAGCTCAGGTGAAAGCGGAATGGTACAATATTGCGCGGGCGCAAGGCGTGTCGGCGGCGGATTGCGAACTCATTCGCGGCGCCTTCGCCTATCCCGGTTTTCGTTTGAAGCCGGACGCAGCTTGACCGCATGACGGGCTCGGAGCCCACGTTGAGGGAAGACCGGCTTTGACTGACGCCGTCGAGGACAGGCTCGATGAAAGCAAGCCGTTGATTCCGGCCTAATGATTCCGGCCTAAGCCGCCGATCGCTGCGCGCGCGCCAGCTTGAGCTCGGGCGCCTGGCCCAGCATCGCCCGCGCCGTTGCCGCCGCCACCGGCCGCGAGAAGATATAGCCCTGGATCTTGTCGCAGCCGAGTTCGCGGACGATCGCCAATTGCTCTTCGGTCTGAACCCCTTCGGCCACGGTTTTCATGCCGAGACTGCCGGCCAGCGCTACCACGGCGCGGACGATGGCGGTGCTTTCGGGATCGTCCTCGCGCACCGCCTGGACGAAGCTCTGGTCGATCTTCAGCGTGTCGAATTCGGCGCGGCGCAGATAGCCCAGCGACGAATAACCGGTGCCGAAATCGTCCATCGCCAGCTTTACGCCGAGGCTCTGGATCTGCTGCAGCACCTTTTGGGTCCGGCCGGTCAGCTCCAGGAACACGCTTTCGGTGACCTCCAGCTCCAGCCGCCGCGGCTCGAGCCCAGCCTGGGTCAGCGCCGACATCAAGGTCACGAGGAAGCTCGGATCCTGCACCTGGCGCGGCGAGACGTTGACGGCGATGCCCACATGGCTCGGCCAGCTCGCCGCCTCGCGGCAGGCGGTGCGCAGCACCCACTCGCCGATCTTCCCGAGCATGCCGGTATCCTCGGCGATCGGAATGAATTTGGCCGGCGAAACCTGGCCGAGTTCGGGATGGTGCCAGCGCAGCAGGGCCTCGAAGCTCTCGATCTGGCCGGTCCTGGTGTTCACCAGCGGCTGATAGGCGAGCGAGAGCTGGTCGGCGTCGGCGGCGTCGCGCAAGGCCAGTTCGATGCGGCGGCGCTCCTCCGACAGTTCGTGCATGGCCGGGTCGTAGAAGCAGGTCTCGTTCCCGGCCCCCGCCTTGGCCTTGTAAAGCGCGAGATCGGCATTGCGGACCAGTTCCTCGACTGTGTCGCCGTCGCGCGGGCCGATCGCCACGCCGATACTGGCGCCGACCACCAGGCGCTGATCGTGATAGTAAAACGGGCCGTGCAGCGCGCCGATCAGCGCCAGGCACATCTGTTCCAGCTCGTCGCGGCTTTCGACCGCGGGCACGACGATGGCGAATTCATCACCCCCCAGGCGCCCGGCGGTCATCTCGTCGGAAATGATGCTTTCCAGGCAGCGGGCGACTTCGCTCAGCAAATGATCCCCGGCGACATGGCCCAGCGTGTCGTTGATCGATTTGAAGCGGTCGAGATCGATCAGCATGATGGCGGGCCGGTCGCCGCGCTTGGTGGAGGCGGCCAGCGCCGCTTCCAGGCTTTCGAGCACATGCAGGCGATTCGGCAGCCCGGTCAGCGCGTCATGATGGGCCATGTGGGTGATGCGGGCGGCGGCGCGGCGGGCCTCGGTGACGTCCGAACCGACGCCTTCATAACCGATGAAACGCCCCTGCGGGCTGGAGCGGGGCCGCGCCGACAATTCGATCACGCGCTCCTCGCCGTTGATCTCGACCGGTAGCAGCAGTTCCGAAAAGGCTTCGCGCCGGTTCACCGCCGCGAGCGCCGCGGCGATCGCGCGGCGGGTGGTCTGGTCGTCCTTGCGGGCCTGGGTCAGCAATTTGTGCAGGGTGGTTCGCGCCAGATCCTCCGGCGTCCGCCCCAATGCGCGGGCGCAGCGCTGCGACACTTTCTCGAAAGTCAGCCCGCCATTGGTGCGCCACAGCCAGTCGGCATCGCTCGCTTCATATTCGCGCAGCAAGAGGCTGACCGTCTCGCTCTTCTGCTCCAGTTCGATGTCCAGCCAGGTGCGCTGCATGAACGCGCGGCCGTTGACGAAGACGAAGCCGAACATCGCCATCATGTAGGCCGGGCCGAGCAGGAAGATGCCGCCCGAGTCCGGCGCATTCAGCATGTGCGTGATGGTGACGCCGGTCACGATGATGAAGGGAATGGAGGCGGCCGGGAAAGAGCCGAAGACGAAGGCGGCGCCCGCCATCATCACCGCGGTCATAACGCCGATCGCGGTCTGCTCGGCCGGTCCGACCAGACTGAAAAAATAGCGGATGGGCATGACCCAGATGCAGCCGAACAGGAGGCTGTAGAGCGCGACGCGGTCGATCGCCTTGCGGCCGACGGCGTGGAATTGCCGCTTCTTGAGGCGGCGGGTCTGGCGGACGACGAACAGGCTCGCCGCGGCGAGCACCAGCACCCAGGCCGCGAGCGTTGCCGCCGGCACCTTTCCGCCGAGAATGTAGAGGGTGAAGATGGTGTTGAAGAGCAGGCCGCCGCTGGCGATCACCAGCGCCGGGCCCAGCGCCTTCAGCTGCGCCGCCCGCACCCGGCCCCAATGTTTGAGGCCGAGCGGCGCGGCGCGGTTGCATACCACGCGCCAATTGATCTCGGGGAGGCTGCGGTCGCTCATGGATTTCTCATCGACCGCCAATACGGACCAAAGCTTAGGAAACCGTTAGGTTCATAACCATTTCGAATCGGGGAAATGCGCCTGGAAGGGCCTGCTATCGCAGGCGGCTCACCGCCGCGTGATTCGGGTGGGCCTCCACGTCGATGCTGTCGCCCGGCCGGGGCACGCGCGACGACAAGGGCTGCTGCACGTCATTTTTCGACTGATAGATTTGCCCGTCGGCGGGCGAGGTGTAGGCGTAAGTGAGTTCGAGCCTGCGATAGACGGTCGCGGCGCGATTCTCCTGAGCGCGGGAGCGGGGCAGGATTTCGTTGCACGGCCCGATTGAGCCACCCTTGCTGTCCGGGAAGGCCAGTTCGCACTGGTCTTTCACGGTGACGACAGTGCCCTTTGTCTCGGTAAAGGCGACCTCGGGTTCGCCTTGCACGAGTCCGCACGCGCTCAGCGCCAGGGGCAGGAAAAAGATCGCGATACGCACTCGTCACTCCATGCGGACGTCCGGGGTCGCGAACCTCATAACGGCCAATGGTAAGCAGTCCTTTAAGCTTGCGAGCGCCGCGCGCTGCCGTCCTTGTTCGACGCCGCACTGGTTATTCCGGGGGCGCCATGCTATATGATGCGCATCGTCGGCCTCTTCGAAGCTGAGCATGCCGACGGCTGAGAGACTTCCGCTTGTTCGGCGCACTCCCGCTTTCTTATCGGATTCGCGCCCATGGACATCAAACATTACCTGGCCCGCGAGCAGGTGGAGCAGGTCATGGCCCGCGCGGCTATGACACCGGCATCGCGCGATGCGCATGCCCGCCGCGCCACCAGCTATCGCGACCTGATTGCCCATCACCGCGCCGTTCCGGCCAACACCCTTCCAGCGGCGAACCCCGGCCTTCACGGCTGAGCTTCCCCGCGTCCACCAACCCGTCGCGCACGGCTTGCGCAATGCTATGAAAGGCTACCCATCATGCCCACCGGTTCAGTCAAATTCTTCAATGCCGACAAAGGCTATGGCTTCATTGCGCCCGATGGCGGCGGCGACGATGCCTTCGTGCACATTTCCGCGGTCGAGCGTGCCGGCATGCAGACGCTCCAGAAGGAGCAGCGCGTCAATTACGAGCTCGAGCAGGATCGGCGCGGCAAGACCAGCGCAGTCAACCTGACGGAAGCCTAAAGGAAACGCGCGCATGAGCAATCAGGCTGAATTCTTCCGTACCCAGGCGCAGGCAATGCAGACGCAAGCGGAGGCCGCTTTGCTGGCCAACGTGCGCGAACGCTGTCTGCGTTCGGCCGAAGCCTGGACGCACATGGCCGAGCGGGCCGAGCGGCACGAACAGAGCCGCGAGCAGACCGAACGGATGAAAGCGGCAGCGGCCGCAATGTCGACTGCTGCCGCGGACTGACGATCGTTCCATGACGACCGACATGCCGGCCAGCCCTGCTGCGCCGATGGACCCGCGCACCCTGCACCGGGAGATCGCCGCCTTTGCGCGGCCTTCGACCGGGCGCAGCGTGTTCGAGCTTGCCGTGACAGCGATCCCGTTCCTGGGATTGCTGTTCGGCATGTGGGTGCTGTTCTCGCTCGGCTACTGGACCGCGATCCTGCTGGCGCTGCCCGCGGGAGCTTTGCTCGTGCGGCTGTTCATGATCCAGCACGATTGCGGTCACGGCTC
>JBBSLM010000057.1:0-9604 GCA_038255245.1 Sphingomonadales bacterium | reverse complement strand
TCTGGCGGGCGAGAAGGGGCGAAAGCGCAATGCCGGCGGCTGGCGGGTGACCGACCTGCTGCTGCGCAAGGTCGGCAAGGCGATCGCGCGCAATGCCGCGCGGCTGGGCCTGCCGGAGCGGCACCGGCTGGAGTATTGCCTGTCGCCGACCTTGCAGGTCTCGCAGATGGTGGCGGGACTCGATTTCCACCGCCGGGAATTGCCGAACCATTTCCATTATGCCGGCCCGTTTCGCGCGGTAGGGGCGCCGGAGCCTTTCGCGCTGCCGCCGGGGGACGAACGACCGCTCATTTATTGTTCGCTCGGCACTTTGCAGGGCTCGCGTGCCGCCCTGTTTCACAAGGTCGCCGCGGCCTGCGAAGCGCTCGATCTGCGGCTGCTGATCACGCAGGGCGGTCTTGGTTCGTTGAATTCCGAGGATCTTCCCGGCCGGCCGATCGTGCGCGACTGGGTGCCGCAGGAAGCGGTGCTGGCGCAGGCCGACATGGTCGTCTGCCATGCCGGCATGAACAGCGTGCTCGATCCGCTCGCCGCCGGCCTGCCGATGGTGCTGATGCCGCTCGCCTTCGAACAGGGGGCGGTCGCTGCCCGAGCCGAGCATGCCGGGGTCGCGAAAATTGTCGGGGCCAGGAGTTCGGTACGGGTGCTGACGGATGCGATTTGCGAGGTTCGGCGGGCGCCACGCTATCGCCAGCGGGCGGCGGTTCTACAGGGGGAGATCGCTGAGTCGGGCGGGGCCGCGCGCGCCGCCGCGCTTATCGAGGCGTCGTTGCTCTGACCCGCTCGCGCGGCAGCCGCCACCAGGGGGTGCCGGGCGCGCGATGATGTTCGTGATGATAGCCGAAATGAAAGCAGGTTAGCAGCGACGCGAGCCAGCCATATTTGTTGCTGCGGGCATTGTGCCGGTCCGCGAAGGCGGCATCGCTCTGCCGGTGGGGCAGGAAGGTGCCGAACAGGAAGAGCTGCAGCGAAGAGAGGATGGCCGGGAGCGCCCAGAAGAGCAGCATGTTCGCGACGCTGGCGCGCGGCACCAGCAGGTAGAGTGCCAGCGCGACGGTGAGGATCGCGAATTCGCGCAGGCCGAAATATTGCCGGAAGAAGCCGTAATACCAGGGCCAGAAACGGCGCGGATGGGCGGCGCTGAAATCGGGGTCGCGGTCGGTACCGGCATGGCGGTGATGGTCGAAATGCTTCGCGCGCAGCCGATCGAACGAGAAGCCGGCATAAAGCCCCAGCGCGATCCGGCCGGCCCAGAGGTTCAGTTTCGGCCGGCCGGGCGCGAGCGAGCCGTGCATCGCATCGTGCGCGACAATGAACAGGCCGACATTGAGCCAGCACAAAGCGATGATCAGCAAGGGCGCGATCCACAGGCCCGTGCCGGTCAGCGGGTGAAAGAAGACCGCATGGATGTGCAGCGCCAGCCAGGATGCGGCGATCAGGCTGGCCAGCGCGACACCGATCCGGGTCTGGGCGGCGGCGGTCATGACAGCCCGCCAGTCTCCCGGAGCTTGCGGCGCAGGGCATCGACCGGCGGCGCATAAAGGAAGCCGAAGGAAACGCAGCCCTCGCGCCCCTGCACCGCATGGTGCAGCCGGTGGGCCTGCAACAGGCGCTTCAGATAGCCGGCGCGCGGCACCGGTCCGGCCGGGAAGCGGCGATGGACCAGCCCGTCGTGCAGCAGGGCATAGAGGATGCCGTACATGACCATGCCGAGCCCGATCCACCAGAAGCCGGGCCAGACGAGTGCCAGCGGCCCGAAGCACAGGATGCTGAGCGCGGCGAACACCAGGGCATAGAGATCGTTGCGTTCGAACCAGCCGGTGCGTGGCTCGTGATGCGATTTGTGCCAGCCCCAGCCCCAGCCGTGCATGACGTAACGATGGACCAGAGTCGCGGTCAGTTCCATCGCGGCGACGGTCGCGACCACGAGCAACGCATTGAAAAGCCAGACGGGCATGCGCGCCCTTTAATCTGCGGCAGCAACAAGGTCCATGCGTTCGCGCGCCTTTGTCGCTATGGGACGCGTGGGGCCGCGCACCGACGGCCTAACATTCTGGAGCTAAAATGGCCGGTTACAAGAGTCCCGATTTCAACGAACGCACGGCAACGGCGCGCGCCGCCAAGCAGGCCGCGCTCGACAAATTGCGCAACAAGCCCGCTATGGACCCCGCCCTGGTGGCCGAGCGGCAGGCCGCCAGCGCCGCGCGCGAAGCCGCAGCGGCCGAAAAGCGCGCCGCGCGCCAGCAGGCGATCGAAGACGAAAAGACAGCCAAGGCCGAGGCGAAAGCCGAGACGGAACGGGTCGCGGCCCTGGGCGGGCTGAAAAAGGCGCTACCGAGCGCGGCCGAACTGAAGGCGGCGCGCGACGCGCGCTACGCGGCCCGCAAAGCCCGCAAGGGGTGATCCCGCGCGAATTGATCGGCGTGGCGGAGGTGCCGGACGGCCCGCCGCTGCGCCTGATTCGCCACGGTCGCGATTTCATCATCATGCTCGACCGCAACGAGCTGATGAGCAGCCGGATGAGCGGATCGGAAGTCGCGCTGGCGAAGATGACTTGCGAGCGGCTCCGAGACCCGAAGACGGCCCGCTTGCTGATCGGCGGCTATGGCATGGGCTTCACCCTGCGCGCCGCTCTGGACACGCTCGGTTCCATGGCGCGGATCGTCGTCGCGGAACTCGTTCCGGGTGTCATGGCCTGGGCCCGCGGGCCGATGGCGGGGATGACCGGCGATTGCCTGGACGATCCCCGCGTCGAGATCCGGATCGAGGATGTCGGCCGGGCGATCGAAGCGGGGAGGGGGCGCTATGATGCGATCCTGCTCGATGTCGACAACGGCCCCGACGGACTGACCCGGCCGGCCAATGACGGCCTCTATTCCGCGCGTGGCCTGGATAGCGCCCGAACTGCGATGCGGCCCGGCGGTGTACTCGCTATTTGGTCGGCAAGCGCAGATGCGGCGTTCAGCAAGCGACTGAAGCAGGCCGGCTTCGCGGTCGACGAGGTTCGCGTCCGCGCGCGGGAGAATGGCAAGGGCCCCATCCACACTATCTGGTTCGCGACGAAAGCCCCGTCGCGATAGCGCTGATCAAGGGACTGGTGTGCGTGATGTCGCTGCTGACGCGGCTTTGTCGCGCGCCGCGCGGCGGCGGCGCTTCCACGCGTTGTAGCCGAGCCGGCTCGGGAACAGCACGAAGCCCGTGAAAATCACAATCAGGCCGAGCGCGGTGGCGATGATCAGCAGCGGCGTGTTGAAATTCTCATGGTCCTTGAAGTCCATGATGTGCAGCGCCCAAAGCGTATCGAACCAGCGCCACAACGTAGAGCGCCGCGCGCCGACCGCGCCCGTGTCAGCTGCGACATAAATCGAGCGGCTGGCGCCGTCATCGAAATCGACGCGCCAAGCCGGAAGCGAGCCGCGATACTCGGGAGACTCCTCTTCAACCAGGGTGACGCCCACCGAGCGCTCATCGCCCGCATGATCCGCCTCGGCAATGCTCGTCGCGAACGAGGCCGGAATTGGCGAGAGTGCCTGACCCGTGCCCAGATCGTACAGGCGTGGTCGCGCGTCGCTGCTGGTCAGGACCGCGACCGGCCGACCCATTAGCGCGCGCAACTCGACCCTTTCTCCGGGCAGCGCTCCTGTCGCCTGGATGCGCTGAAGTCCGGCCGCCGCGTCGCCCAATTCGATCGGCACCGCCGGCTGCTCTGCAATCATGTGCTCGCTTCGCACCTGCTCGATCGGAGCGATGGCGAAGAAGAGGCCGCTGACGAACCAGAACAGGATCTGGATCGCCATGAGCAGAGCGAGCCATTTGTGAATTTTCCCTGCTACTCGGGATGCTGCGGACATAATTAAGGCCTCCTTTTGCGAACGGCGGCCGGGCCGCTAGAGCTGGTTCCAGTGATAGATGGCGAAGTGATGGCTTTCGTCGGTCCAGATACCCTTCCGGAGCGCCTCCCAGCCCGGGCGTTGGTCGATCACGTCCGCATGGTTGGAATGATAGTAGAGGATTTTGAAAGGTCGCGGATGGCCTCGAAGCGACGCTTCGATGTTCTCCATCACGCGGGCGAGGACGTCGCCGGAAAAGGGGTTGTTGATGAAGCAGAGGGTCGGGTCTGTAGGGAATTGATAGGAGGTGGCATCTCCGCGGATCGATGAGACGTCGCCGATGCTTGTCTTCCCCCGAAACTCGTCGATGTTCCGGCGAGCGATCGCGTGAAGCTCCTCTCCCAGTTCGACGCCGATGACCTTCGGAAAGCCCGCCTGGGCCGCCAACAGCAAAGCTCGCCCTTTGCCGGAGCCGAGATCGATAAATGTCCACTCGGAGCAATCGAAAATCTCCGCCTGGCTGACCAAGTAAGGGAATGCTTCGGGCGGAATAGGCTCGTAACGGACCGCACCGTGCTTTTCGTGGTCCGGCGCGGTCATCTCCTCAACATCGACAGTGCCTCGAGTATCGACTCCGTAGGCCCGGTCCCAGGCGTCGTCATTGATGTAGCGGTGCCGGCCGCCCTGGCCACGAACAACGATACCCAGATTGTGGATGAGCAACTGCAAAAAGCCGCCCGGCCCGGCCCGCCGGAAGGCCCGATGCGCGCGTCTAAGCCAAGGCATCGCTGAGGATCGCTGCATGATGCACAGCACCGTCCGCCAACCGGCCGATCGGGAAGACTACGAATCGGTGGGCGCGGGCGGAGCCGGCTCGATCCGGCATCATTGGAGCCGCGCCAGGATGCGCTCCATCTGCTCGATTTCCGCGCGCTGCCCCGTGGTGATTTCGTCGCACAATTGCCTGAGTTCGGCGTCGGCAATCGACGATTCCCGGCACATCAGAATGGCCCCGGAATGATGGGGAATCATTGACCGGACAAATTGGATATCGCCGACTGAGGTCTGAGCCCGCATGCCGATGAAGGCGAGAACGAACAGCGCGGTGAAACCGGCACAGATGCCAACGTTGAGCTTTCGATTGTGGTACATCGATCCCATCATCAGGATCATCAGAATGGCCATCGGCGCGACCATCATCAGCGCCATGTAGAACATATTGATGTTGTTGTAGAAATCGCCGAGGCCGTCGATCATCGTGAACATCACGAAATACATGATGACGGTACTGATCGCGAGATTGAGGCCGAGCCTGGTGTAGTGGGAGTTCATTGGAGGTCTCCTCTCAAATTTGTGTGGCTATCGATTGGCGGGGCGCGGCGCACGCGATGACCCGTGCATGTTGACGATCCGCCAGTCCCGGCCGGTCCGGCGCAGCACGGAGGTGGTGACGCCCCGGCGTTCGATCGGATTGCCCTCGGCTCGCTCGATCCGGTAATTGTACGTCTCCGTCGCCACCGCCACGGGGCCGTCGCACCACAGATCCAGCTGGTGATCGGTAAAACGGAAGGAACGGAAGTGGCCGAGTTCCGGCCCCAGATGGTGTGCGAGATAGTTCGCGTAGGTGCCTTCGACGCCGCCATTCTCGAACACGGCTGACTCCGCCGCAAACAGCCGCTCGGTGCCGCGCGCGTCAAGCCGCTCAATCGCGCCGCGATAGTCGGCGAGGATTCGGGAGATTGCCGGCCGCTGACTGCCGCAGTCGGTCGGATGCGCCTGAGCCGGTGCGCCGCTCAACGCGACGACGAACGCTGCGCCAGTGAGTAAAATGGATTTCATCTGTTTTCCCCTTGCTTGAATATCCCATTCGCAGCCCGGCCGGTTGGTGGGAGACCGCTTCCGGCCGGCCGGGCTGACATTCGCGGGTGGCTAGCAGTGCCCCAGCGCGCGATGCTCAGGCAGACACGTCGGCGTCGGCGCGGGTGAAGGTGTCGGCGTCGGCCGTGGTGTCGGCCGCGGCGTCGCTTGATCGCGCGGCACCGGCCGCTCCGCCGGACTCGCCTTGGGGGCAGCGCTCGGTTCGAGGCTGGCAGGTGCTTCAGCAGCCGGCATGACCTCGCCGCGCAGCATCGCCTCAAGGTGCGCGATCTCACGGCGCTGGTCCTCCGCGATGCGGCGCGCCATCGCCAGCGCTTGCGGATTGCCGCCCTGACGGATCAGGACTTCGGACATCTCGACCGCGCCTTGATGGTGCGTGATCATCTTGCGCGCCCACGTCTCGCTAAGGTTCGCGCCGCTGGCCGCCATCATCGCCTGATGCATGCTCTGCTCAGCCGGTCCGTATGGATTGGCCTCGCCCGACCCGCCGGCGATGCCGGCCGCGAGCATCCGCTCCAGCTCCGCGATCTCGCGCTGCTGCTTTTCCGAACCCGTGCGGGCCATCTGGACGTATCCGGGTTCACCGCCGCCATCGATCAGGATCTGGGACATCGCGACCGCGCCCCGGTGATGCTCGATCATCTTGCGCGCCCAGGTTTCGGAGGCGTTGGCGCCGGTCGCCGCCATCATCCGCTCATGCATCTGCATCTCGACTTGCGAGAACGGGCCGGCTGGCATCGCTTCGCCACTGGCATTGCCCGCCGAGGCCTGCATGTTCACCGGAGCCGTCTGATTGTTCGTGGACGCGCCGCCGCCGCAGGCGGTCGCCAAGGCCAGCAGCGACACGGCAACGGCCGAGTGCGTCAGTCTGAGTCTCGTAGTCATTGTCATCATCCTTCCTCAAATTGCCCCACTCGTTTTCGTGAATCAGAACATCATGTGCTCCATGCCGTGCGTGACGGAGGCGCCAAGGAACCCCTGCACAAGCAGCAATGCGACGATCACGCCGAGCGCGGTCACCATGCGGCCGCTATGCACCGCAGCGCGCCGGCGCCACGCCCACCACGCCAGCGCACCCCCAAGCAGGCCCAGCGCGGTGCCGAGCCACCTATGGAGCATGAGGACAGTATCGGTGTCGCTCACGGTCAGGCCGCCGTTCAGCCAGCCGAGCGCAGTAGCAATGATGCTGCCCGCGCCGGCCACCACGATGAGCGCACGGATGAGTTCGACGGTCTCCCCACGCCTGCGAGCCAGGATCAGCGCTACGAGCGCCACCGGGAACAGCGCGATTGGGAAGTGAACGGCGAACGGATGCATGCGGCCGAACCAACTCACCAGCCGCTCCGGGAACGTCTTCGGCTCCTGGGCCGCCATCGCATCCATATGATCCTCCATTTGCTCCTGCATGGCCGATGGAGACGCTTGGGCTTGGGAAGGCTGGGTGCCTTGGGCTTTGGCCTTCTGGTGGTTTGCGTGGCCGGCTGCCGGCGTTGACAGGCTCATGCTCGCGCCGGCCACCATCAGGAAAAGCAGCAGGATCGAGCGGATCAGAACCATGTCCGCACACCCACCACGAGCTTCAAGCCGTCGGCTTCCTCGCCGGCCGCGACCCTGAGGTCTTCGGTGCGGCCGAAGGCGCGCTCGTAGACCACGCCAACATAGGGAGCGATCACGGCCGGTCCGCTGCGGGGGAAGAACTCGTAGCGCAAGCGCGCGCCGAGCTCCGCCGTGGTGAGGCCAGAGCCAAGCCCGAGCTCGGGCACGTCCTGCAACGAGAAGTCGACCTCGACGAGAGGCTGGAGGATCACTTCCTGGGTGAGCCGAAGGTCATACTCCGCCTCGACGCGCGCGGTCAGGTCGCCCTCGGTGGACAGGAAGACGGCACCCTCGACCTCGAACCAATAGGGGGCGAGGCCCTGAATACCGAGCACGAGATGCGTGCGATCCGGCCCGGCGCCGATGTCCTGCCGGACACCGGCCTGAAGGTCGAACCACGGGTCGATGGCGTGGCTCCACAGGCCCTGGATTTCGACGCCTTCAAACTCCTCGCCAAACGCACCTTCGCCTTCGGTCTTGAGCCAGAACTTGTCGATGTCGCCGCCGTACCAGAACTGGGCATCCCAGGAATAACCTTCACCGC
The DNA here is from genome assembly GCA_038255245.1 of Sphingomonadales bacterium. Lineage (GTDB taxonomy): Bacteria > Pseudomonadota > Alphaproteobacteria > Sphingomonadales > Sphingomonadaceae > Allosphingosinicella. Next base: position 1,756 of record JBBSLM010000057.1, on the reverse strand, counting down.
CGTCGCCGATCGTCACTTCGAGTTGATCGATAAGGAGCTTGTAGGCGGTCATCCCGCCATGCTCCACGGCCAGGTGAGCGCGCGACCGCGCCGCCTCGCGGGGATCGTAGAACAGATCCTGGGCGTGAGCCGGGCCGCTCAGCGCCTCTGCCGGCGGCGGGCCAATCGGGGGGGCGGACTGCGCCGGTATCGTGCAGTGACCCATGGCGGCGTGTTCCGGCGCGCAGCTTTGCGTCGGTGCAGGCGTTGCTGGCACACTCAGGGTGCAGTGTCCCATGGCGGCGTGCTCGGCTGTGCAAGTAGCGGCTGGCGCTGGAGCTGGAGCTGGAGCTGGAGCTGGAGCGGGCGGCGGAGTCGCAGCGGGCATTGTGCAATGCCCCATCGCGGCGTGCTCGGCCGTACAGGTGGCCGGGCTGGGAGCCGGGCTGGGCAACCTGCAATGCCCCATCGCGGCATGTTCGGGGGTGCACGTGGCGGCCGGTGGGGCCGGGGGCGCTGTCGCGGGTGCGGGCTGGTTGTGACCGCTGTGCTGGGCGAGCGCGGGGCTGGCGGCGGTGCTGGCCAGCAGGGCGAGAATGATCCGCTTCATGCCGCGTCTCCGTCCAGCGGGCGGACGGTGACGACACGCATCATGCCCGCGTGCATGTGGTAGAGAAGGTGGCAGTGAAACGCCCAGTCGCCGGGCGCATCGGCGGTGAGGTCCAGATCGACCAAACCGCCTGGCATCACCTTCACCGTATGCTTGAACGGCTGGCTCGCGCCGTGCCCGTTGACGATCTCGAAGAAGTGGCCGTGCAGGTGCATCGGATGCGTCATCATCGTGTCGTTGATGAGCCTCAGGCGTACCCGCTCGTTGCGAGCGAAGCGGTAAGGCTCCGGATTCTCGCTCAATTGCTCGCCGTCCATCGACCACATGAACCGCTCCATGTTTCCGGTCAGGTGGATGTCGATGCGCCGGGTCGGGGTCCGGGTGTCGCGGTTGGGGATGAGCGAAATCATGTCGCGATAAGTGAGCACGCGATGCCCGACATTCTCGAGTCCTATGCCCGGATGACCGGAACGATCCACCGGGCTGGGCGCGATCATGTCCACGCCGACGCCGACCGGGAAATCCACCTTGGACTCGTCACGCATGTTCATGTTGGAATGGTCCATGCCGACCATCGGCTGGGCACCTTGCGCCGCGCCAGCCGCGGTGCCGTGTCCCATCGCAGCGTGATCCACGGCAGGCGCTGCGCTCGGGGCCGCGCCGTGGTTCATGCTGCCATGATCCATCCCGCCCATGCCCATGTCCGCCATGTTCAGCGTCGGCCGCTCGCGCAGCGGCGGAACGGCGGCAACCATGCCCAGCCGCGGCGCCAGTGTGGCGCGCGCCATCGCCGAGCGGTCGATGCTTTCGGCGACGATCGTGTACGCCTGGTCGCGTGGCTCCACGATGAAGTCGAAGGTCTCGGCATTGCCGATCTGAACCTCGTCGACCTCGACCGGCCGCATATTGACGCCGTCCGTGGCGACGAACGTCATGGGCAGGCCGGGGATGCGGAAGTTGAAGATCGTCTGCGCCGCGGCGTTGATGATTCTGAGGCGGACCCGCTCGCCGGGACGGAAAATGCCGGTCCAGTTTTCCCGCGCACTGTGGCCGTTGATGAGCAACGTATAGGCCGCCTCGGTCACGTCGGCGATGTCGGAGGGGTCCATCCGCATCTGCGCGAACATGTTCCGGTCTTCGCGGCTCAATTGCTCGCTGCGTTGTCCG
>JBBSLM010000056.1:0-10301 GCA_038255245.1 Sphingomonadales bacterium | reverse complement strand
GCTGACGGCATGATCGACGCAGCCGCACTGGCCCGCGCGGCCTTCCCGAAACTGGCGGAAGCCTGGCGCGACAGGGACGGCGCTTTCCCGGTGGACGCGCGAGGGCGGGAGGCGGCGCGGATCGCGCTCCTGGCGCCGGCCGACGCGGTTGAGATCGAGGCGTCGGCTCTGGCCGCTCTGATATGGCTGAGGGATCAGGACGAAACCTGGGCAAGCGCCCTCGCGCTGATCGAACAGGTCGAGCCCGCATTGCCGGCCGAGCATCGCTGGTCGTCCATCTTTCTGCGCCTTTGCCTCGAAACTGTGGAGCGCGCGGGCGATCGAAACCTCCTGACACGATTGCTCTACCGGAGGGATCGTCACCAAGCGCCCGCAGATGCGGAGAGCGCGATCGAAGACGCCGCGCTGGCTCTCCAGTGCGCGGGCATATATGTCAAGCTTGGCTCACCCGCCGAGGCCCTGCCGCTGGCTCAAGCAGCACGACGAGAAGCATCCCAAGCGGGCGACGATCGGCTTGCCGCCATAGCCATGAGCCAGATCGCCGACATCCTCCGGCGACAAGGCGAGGTCGAAGAGGCCCTGCGCATCCACCGCGAGGAAGAACTCCCTGTGTACGAGCGGATCGGCGACGCCCGCTCATACGCCGTCACCATGGGCCAGATCGCCGACATCCTCCAACGACAAGGCAACGTCGATGAGGCCCTACGCATCTATCGCGAGGAACAGCTGCTCGTCTTCCGGCAGATGGGCGATGCCCGCTCGTACGCCGTCACCATGGGCAAGATCGCTGACGTCCTCCGGCGGCAGGGCGAGGTCGACGAGGCCCTGCGCATCCACCGTGAGGAACAGCTGTCCGTCTTCCAGCGGATCGGGGATGCCCGCTCATGCGCCATCACAATGAGCCAGATCGCCGACATCCTCCAGCAACAAGGCGAAGTCGATGAGGCCCTGCGCATTTACCGCGAGGAAGAACTCCCCGTGTACGAGCGGATCGGCGACGCCCGCTCATACGCTATCACCATGGGCCAGATCGCCGACATCCTCCGGCGGCAGGGCGATGTCGACGAGGCCCTGCGCATCCGCCGCGAGGAACAATTGCCCGTCTTCCAGCGGATCGGCGACGCCCGCGAACACGCCATCACTATGGGCAAGATCGCCGACATCCTCCAGCAGCAAGGCGATGTCGATGAATCCCTACGCATCCGCCGCGAGGAAGAGCTCCCGGTGTACGAACGGATCGGCGACGTACGCGAGCAATCGACCACCCTGCATCGAATTGGCTTAACCCTCCTGGGAAACGGCGGCATCAAAGATGGGCGCATTCAAGAGATTTTCGAGTCGCTTTGGGAATCCTATCAAATCGCCGTCACCATGCGGCTCCCGGACGGAATCGGACATGTCGGCCTCACGCTCGCGCAGGTGATGGCGATGGGCAGCCTTCGGCAAGAGGCCTTGGAAGTTTTGGACAATGCGGCTGCCGCGTTCGCGAAGCTGAAGGACGATCGCGGCGTGCAGGCCGTGCAGGAAATAAGGGCGCAAATCGAAAGCATGCCAGCCCAGGCAGGGCCGCAGAATTGACCAGGTTCTAGAACAACCTACTCTGCTTCACCGCCGCCTCGATAAAGCTCGCGAACAGCGGATGCGGCTCGAACGGGCGGCTCTTCAGCTCCGGGTGGAATTGCACGCCGATGAACCACGGATGGTCCGGCCGCTCGACGATCTCGGGCAGGGTCCCGTCCGGGCTCATGCCGCTGAACGCCAGCCCGCCGGCCTCCAGCGCGCCCTGATAATGGGCGTTGACCTCGTAGCGGTGCCGGTGCCGTTCGGAAATGTCGCGGTCGCCGTAGATGGCCGCGACATGGCTGTTGCCCGCCAGCCGGGCCGGATAAGCGCCCAGCCGCATCGTGCCGCCCAGATCGCCGCCCGCTTCCCGCCGTTGCGCGAGACCCGCCGGGTCCATCCATTCGGTGATCAGGCCGACGATCGGCTCGGCTTGCTCGCCAAATTCGGTCGAGCCCGCGCCTTCCAGGCCCGCTACATTCCGCGCCGCTTCGATGCAGGCCATCTGCATGCCGAGGCAGATGCCGAAAAAGGGCACATTGCGTTCTCTTGCGAACGCTACCGAAGCGATCTTGCCTTCCGATCCGCGCTCGCCGAAGCCGCCGGGGACCAGGATGGCGTGCATCGGCTCCAGCCGCTCGACGATGTCGGTATCGGGATGTTCGAACATCTCGGCGTCGAGCCACTTGATGTTGACCTTCACCCGGTTGGCGATGCCGCCATGGACCAGGGCCTCGGTCAGGCTCTTATAGGCGTCCGCCAGGCCGACATATTTGCCGACCACGCCGATCGTCACTTCGCCCTCCGGGTGAAGCAGCCGGTCCATCACATCGTCCCAGCGGGCCAGATCGGGCTCAGGCGCATCCTCGATCCCGAAGGCGCCGAGCACTTCCGCGTCCAGCCCCGCTTCGTGATACTGCGCCGGCACCGCATAGATGGATTTCGCGTCCAGCGCCGGGATCACGGCTTCCTTGCGGACATTGCAGAACAAGGCGATCTTCGCCCGATCGCTTTCGGGCAGCGGATGTTCGCAGCGGCAGACGAGCACTTCCGGCTGGATGCCGAGGCTGGTGAGTTCGCGCACGCTGTGCTGCGTCGGCTTGGTCTTCAGCTCCCCTGCGGCGGCGATGTACGGCACCAGGGTGGTGTGGATCGACACGGTCCGGCCCCGGCCCGCTTCGTTGCGGAACTGGCGGATCGCCTCGATGAACGGCAGGCTCTCGATATCGCCGACCGTCCCGCCGACCTCGCAGATCATGAAATCGAGATCGGCCTCGATATCGCTGCCGATGAATTGCTTGATCTCGTTGGTGACGTGCGGGACGACCTGCACGGTGGCGCCGAGATAATCGCCGCGCCGCTCCTTGGCGATGATGTCGCGATAGATGCGGCCGGTGGTGATATTGTCCGTCTGCCGCGCCGCGACGCCGCTGAAGCGCTCATAATGGCCCAGATCGAGATCGGTCTCCGCCCCGTCGTCGGTCACATAGACCTCGCCATGCTGATAGGGGCTCATCGTCCCCGGATCGACATTGAGATAGGGATCGAGCTTTCTGAGGCGGACCGTATAGCCCCGCGCCTGCAAGAGCGCCGCGAGCGACGCCGCCATGAGACCTTTGCCAAGCGAGGAGACCACGCCGCCGGTAATAAAAATGAACCGCGCCATGGGAGTTGAGGCTTAAGCGGGGATAGCCGCGCGGGGCAAGGGCGGGAATCGGGCCAGTCGCACTTTTTAGGTGGATCGCGTCGCGGCAAAGCCGCGCCGTCGGTCGGGCCGGCTGGGTCAGCCGCCCGCCGTCCGAGCCTCACCGTCTCTCGCGCCAGCTTGCGCGGCGGTTCCCGCCGGCTGCGCTGCCGCTCGGCGGCTCGCTTATTGCGCGATCGGGACGCCGCCCTGCTGGTTGGCGGGCGCCGCCGGGCCGGGGGCCGGGGTAGCGGGCGCGGGCTGGGCCGGGCCAAGCTGCCCGCCGGAGGTCGGCTGGGCCGGACGGACGGAATTCGCATCGATCACGCGCGGACCGGCCTGCTGCGCGGCGAGCGCCGCCAGTACGATCGACAGCACGATGAAGATCGTCGCCAGCACCGTCGTCGCGCGGGTCAGGAAATCCGCCGCGCCGCGCGCGCTCATCATGCCCGAAGGGCTGCCGCCGCCGGCCAGGCCGCCGCCTTCGGAACGCTGCATCAGAATCACGGCGATCAGGGCAATGGCGACGAGCGTCTGGACGATCAGGATGAACAAGAACATTGGCGGCTTTCGAAGTCGGGAGATGCGCGCGGGTCGCCGCGCGGCGTGCCGGGCGACTTAGTGGATGAGGCCGTCCGGTGCAACCGGTGGCGCGCCTAGCTCTTAGCCGCCGCCTCGATGATCGGCACGAACTGCGCCGCGGTCAGGCTGGCGCCGCCCACCAGCGCCCCGTCCACGTCGGGTACGCCGAACAGCTCCGCCGCATTGTCGGCCTTCACCGAGCCGCCATAGAGGATGCGGATCTGCTCGCCGCCAACGCCCGGCCCGGCCGAACCGTCGGTCAAGGCGCGCCGGATCGCTGCGTGCATTTCGGCGACGTCGGCGGGGGTGGCGGTCTTGCCGGTGCCGATCGCCCAAATGGGCTCATAGGCGACGACCAGTTCGCCTTCGCCAATCTCCGGCGGCAGCGATTCCGCCAGCTGGCGCGACACCACCTCAAGATGCCGCCCCGCCTCGCGCTCCGCCTCGCTCTCGCCGACGCAGACGATCGTAGTCAGCCCCGCCGCCAGCGCCGCCTCCGCTTTGGCCCGCACGTCATCGCTGGTCTCATGCTGATCCGCGCGCCGTTCGGAATGGCCGACGATCGCCAGCCGCCCGCCCGCTTCCTTGATCATCCCGGCCGAGATGCAGCCGGTATGGGCGCCGCTCGCCGCCGCATGGCAATCCTGCGCGCCGATCCTGAGGCCGGCGCCGCGCGCCACCGCCGCCGACAGCAAGGTGAAGGGCGGGCACACCGCCACATCCACGCCGGACGCCGCCCGCGCCGCCTCGGCCATCGCCAGCAGCTCCTTCAAGGCGGCGAGGCTGCCATTCATCTTCCAGTTTCCGGCAACCAGCTTTCGGCGCAAATGCACTTAATTCCTCCCAACGGGCAAAGTCCCCCGCCGGGTAGCAAGCCCGATGCGGCCCGCCAAGCGGCCCTTCCCCCACGACGGTCGAACTTGCCGCGCGCGGACGGCATCCTTATGGGTCCCCAGCCGGCGCCCGCGCCGCCACCCTAACCTCCCCTCGATCGGAAAAAAGTCCCGTCCATGGCCCAGAAGAGCAAAGTTAAGTCCGCCATCCTCTTCGGCTTCCTCGGCCTCGCCCTTGTCGCGATGGTCGTCACCGGCTTCGGCACCGACGGGATGGGCGGCATGGGGAGCGCCGGCGGCGGCCAACAGGGCAAGACGATCGTCCAGATCGGCGATGACGAGCTGACGGACACGGAGATGCGGCAGCGCATGAGCATGGCCTTCAGCCAGGCTTCGCGTCAGAATCCGGCCCTGACCCGCGAGCAATTCTACGAAAGCTATTTCGGCGAGATGCTCGACCAATTGGTCGAAACCCGCACGCTGACCGCCTTTGCCGGCAGCATCGGCTTCGTCGTGCCGCAGAGCCTGGTCGATCGCGAGATCGTTTCCAGCCCGGCTTTCCTGAACGTCGCGGGCCAGTTTGACGACGCCGCCTTCCGCCAGTTTCTGCAGAGCCAGAATCTGACCGAAGCGCAGATCCGCGACGATATCGCCTCGTCGCTGTTGATCCGCATGGTGACCGGTCCGGTCGGCGCCGGCGCGCGCGCGCCCGACGCGGTCACCAGCCAATATGCCAATCTGCTGCTCGAAACCCGCGCCGGCCAGCTGGGCGCTATCCCCACGCAATTGCTTTCCGCCGGGATCAACCCGAGCGACCAGGAAATCGCCAATTTCTATCAGCAGAACCAGCGCCAGTTCCTGCTGCCGGAACGGCGGGTGTTGCGCTTCGCCTTGATCGGCCGCGAGCAATTGGGCGACGCGGCCCGCGCGACCGACCCCGAAATCGCGGCCTATTACCAGGAAAATCAAGCGCAATACGGCCCGACCGAAACCCGCAACGTCCAGATCTTTACCGCGCAGGACGAGGCCGCCGCCGGCCGCTTCGCCGATTCGGTGCGCGGCGGCACGAGCTTCGCCGACGCCGCCAGCGCCGCCGGTTTCGCCGCCGCCGACATCAATTTCCCAAACCAGCGCCGCGAGCAATTAGCCAGCGCGACCAGCCCCGAAGTCGCCGAGGCGGCGTTCGGCGCCGCCCAGGGCGGGCTGGTCGGCCCGACCCGCACGCCGACCGGCTTCAAGGTCGTCCGCGTCGAAACAATCACCCGCAATGAAGGCCGCCCCCTCGAAGCGGTGCGCGCCGAAATCGTCACCGCGATCGAGCAGCGCAAATTGGTCGAGGCGCTGACCACCAGGCTCGAGCAGATCGAGGACCAGGTTATCGACGGCGCCAGCTTCGAGGAGGTCGCGCGCGAGGCCGGCCTGCAGGTGCAGACCACGCCGGCGATGACCGCGGAGGGGGCCGCGCCCAATTTCCAGCTGCCCCAGCAGCTCGCGCCCCTGCTGGCCGAGGCCTTCCAGCTCGAGCCGAACGAACGCCCGGTCGTCGCGACAATCGTCCCCGACCAGCAATTCGCGCTCGTTCAGCTCGCCAATGTCGTTGCCCCCGCCGCGCCGCCGCTCGACCAGATTCGCGACGAGGTCCGCACCCGCCTGATCCGCCAGACCGCAATGGAGCGGGGCCGCGGCATTGCCGAGGGCATCGTCAACCGGATCAACGGCGGCATGGCGCCGGACCAGGCCTATGCGCAGGCGGGCCTCGCTTTGCCTGGCCGGGAGGCAGTGACGGCGCGGCGCTTCCAGATCGCGCAGGCCGGACAGCAGGTGCCGCCGCCGCTGGCGATCCTCTTCGCTATCCCCGAAGGCCGCGCCAGGGCGATCCGCGCGCCCAATGGCGCCGGCTGGATCGTGATCCACCACCAGCGCCGCACCGCGGGCAATGCCGCCAGCGATCCGCAGGGCAATGACGTGATCACCTCGATGCGCCAGCAGCTCGGCGAGGCGCTCGGGGCCGAAATCCAAGCTCAGTTCGCCCGCGCCGTACAGAGCGTGATCACGGTCGAGCGCAATGAGGAATTGCTGAGCGCGCTGAGGGCGGCCTTGCTCGCCGGCCAATAATCGCCCACCGGCCGGTCCCGGCGCGATGATCCTGATCGTCGACAACTATGACAGTTTCACCTGGAACCTCGTTCATTACCTGGTCGAGCTCGGCGCCGATGTCCGCGTCGTCCGCAATGACGAATTGAGCGCCGGCGAGGCTCTGGCCACCGGGGCCGACTCCTTCCTGATCTCGCCGGGCCCGGGCACGCCCGACGAAGCGGGGATCAGCCTCGCCCTGGTCGCCGCCTGCGCGGCGGCGAAAAGGCCCTTGCTCGGCGTCTGCCTCGGCCACCAGGCGATCGGCCAGCATTTCTGCGGCCGGGTCGTGCGCGCGCCGCAGGTGATGCACGCGAAGGTCTCGGCCATCGCTCACGACGGAACGGCCCTGTTCGAAGGCCTGCCCTCTCCCTTCACCGCCGCCCGCTATCATTCGCTGGTGGTCGAGGAGGCCAGCCTCCCCTCCGGCCTGATCGTCACCGCGCGGGCGGACGACGGCACAATCCAGGGCCTCAGCCACGCCACCCTCCCGATCCACGGCGTTCAGTTCCACCCCGAGAGCATCGCCAGCGAATATGGCCATGCGCTGCTGCGCAACTTTCTCAGGCTGGCGGGTGCTTGACACCTCCCCACGCGTTCCATACACGTTCTTTAAACGTTCCTGGGGAGGCCCGGCATGCTGACGCGCAAGCAACACGAACTTTTGCTCTATATCGACAAGCATCTTGGCGAGACCGGCGTGTCGCCCTCGTTCGAGGAGATGAAGGACGCGCTCGACCTGAAGTCGAAGAGCGGCGTCCACCGCCTGATCTCGGCCCTGGAAGAGCGCGGCTTCATCCGCCGCCTGGCCAACCGCGCCCGCGCGCTGGAAGTGCTGAAAATGCCGGATACGCGCGGCGGCGCGGCCCAAGGGCCTGCCAATGATGGCGGTACGAAAGTGCGCTTGCCCCAGCCCGCCAACGACGTGCTCGACATCCCGCTGCACGGCCGCATCGCCGCCGGTACCCCGATCGAGGCGCTGCAGGGCACCGACACCCTCCCCGTCCCGGCCGCCTTGCTCGGCCCCGGTGACCATTATGCGCTGGAAGTGGCCGGTGATTCGATGGTCGAGGTCGGCATCCTCGACGGCGATTACGCCCTTGTCCGCAAGACCGACACCGCCCGCGACGGCGAAATCGTCGTGGCCCTGATCAACGAGGAAGAAGCCACCCTCAAGACCTACCGCCGCGAAGGCCAGATGATCCGCCTCGACCCCGCCAACCGGCAATACGACCCGCAGCGTTACCCGGAGAGCGCGGTCCGGATTCAAGGCAAGCTGGCGGGCTTGCTGCGGCGTTATTGAGCGGTCCGGTTTCGGCCTATTGCGGACGTTCGCTGCGATCGGCGCTATCGGTCTGGCTGATTTGACGGCGGCGCGTTAGGCGCGGACAGTGGCGCACAAGAAGCTTAACCTTCCTGGGAAGATTTGCGTCTCGTGTGAGCGACCTTTTACCTGGCGAAAGAAATGGGCGCGGGATTGGGAAAGCGTCAAATATTGCTCGGATGGATGCCGCTCGGCGGGACCGCGCGAAGGAGGTTGAGGGACAGGGTATAGTTTGTGCCGATGGCCGTTATCGACCCAAAGCGGACATTCGCAATATCCGCCTACGACCCAGGGAGGCATTAGAATTTTTTTGCGCCCGGTTCGGCGACCAGTTGGTGTTCATCCTGCCAGATGGTGTGTCCAGGGTCTCTCGTTGTTAGCATTTCGACATGAACGCCGCACGCCTCCAGCGCCAGTTTCAGTTGATGCATCTGCTTGATGTGCTCGGTGGCGACCGGCTTGAACCAGGAAAGTCCCGGCTGCCCGCATCCCTTCCAGCCTCCGCGTGAGAACTGGCCCGGAACCGCGAGATTTTCTTTGAACCAACCATAAGTCTCGCCGATCTGACGCAACGCCCATGATGGCGCAAAATCGCAGTCCCTCGCTTCATCTATCGCCTGGAAGAGGCCCAGCCGCTGCCGTTGGCTTCCGATGAGGCGGAAGCAGACAAAGCGGACATAAACGCGGTGAGCCTTACTCATTGCCCTAGCTTAAGGGCTGAGACCGACCGTTGCGAGCCGTGTCCGCTTTCCACCCATTGCGGACATTCTGTCCCTACTGTCCAAAATGTCGGCGATTATGCAGTTTGCAAACACGTCGCATTTTATCACGGTCTACCCGCCGCTCTGCCAGTCCTCATCGAAAGCGCCGTTGTCGTCCGGCACTCCACGTTTGCTTATCTGCCAAACCGCAATGGAGATGAACAAGAACCCCATAGCCGCGCTGATGATCTCAAAGGTGCTCATTCCGCCTTCTCCCCCTTTGGCCTCTGCTTAGCCACCTTCCGCAGGGTCTCATTGCAACGGGCTTCATCCTCATCCGCATCGAAGTCGCGGGCAGCTTGCTTGACTATTCACGGACTTATGAACGTCTGAACACCCGCTTTCCACCCATTGCGGACATTCGGGGGGCATGGGACAACGAGGCATGCTCGCTCTCCTTACAAGCCTGCTAATCACCACCCAGCAGCCGACAATGCTCAGCGAAAAGGCATTTGATGGCACCACTTGGATATTTTCAACGGTGGCTCATTCCGAGTGGTGCCCAGCCGGAAACGTGCGGCTTGACCTGACAACCGGTGATTACGTTCTTACCTATCGGACCAGTCGCCGTGTTTGCGGAGAACCCGGTCAGGTAAGACCCGTCAGGAATGGGACACTAGGCAACGAACCTCTGCTGACCCTTCGTGCAGGCTTTCGACGGATCGAAAAAGAGGGCTTCATCAATCCGCGCTGTCGGGACGCTAAGCCTTTCGACGTGATGATTGTCAGCAACGGCGGAACGCCTATTCTGATTCTCTCGAATGGCGCGGCGACGGGAGCCGCACCGGACAATCTTACATGCTGGAGCGACGCGGCGAAGGCATTGCACGATCTGTTGGATGAGACGTTTAGTGTTGCTCGAACGCCTTAGCGGCAAGCGGTCCAATGTCTGCTTTCCACCCTTAGCGGACATTGGGTGGCCGAGGTCAGGCCACCGCCATTAGCTGCGACGGAAACGGGTGCGCCAGCTCGCAAGCCGTCGCGTAGGGATCGCCCGAGGCGAGGCGACCTAAGCCAACCAGGTTGGGCGAGCCTTGCTTTTGTGCTACGCCCGCCGAGGGGAGGAACCGCCATGCGCAAGATCATTGTGAGCGTTGGCGCGCTGGGCCTTATCACTACGGCTGCTACGGCGTCCGCCCAGCAGGGGATACTCATTCTCAACCACGACTACGGTTTCGACGGGGTTCGTGCGAGCGATGTTCCGGCGGCCCAGCGATCCTGCGTCGCGGCGGGCGGGACGTTTACGAACGCGGCGGGCAGACTGCGCTGCACCAATGCGCCCCAGCCCCCAGGCGGCGGCTGGCGGCGTCTAAGGCCGAACGCGCGATGAGGGCTTACTCCGCCTGGTCCCCGCTTTGAGAACTAGGCGGGCAGCAGCGGACGCCGCGAAAGTCCGCTTTCGACCCATAGCAGACGTTCGGCGC
>JBBSLM010000055.1:0-10372 GCA_038255245.1 Sphingomonadales bacterium | reverse complement strand
TCATGGCCGGCCGCGTGGTGCCGCCAGACCAGTTCCGTATCGACGGTGAGAAGCACGCGCGTCGCCATGGGAGGCGCTTACAAGCGCCCTCCCAAGAAATGATGAACCCCGCGGTCCGCTACACGCCATCTTAACGGCGCAAGGCGCAGGTGGGCGGCATGTTGATGAGGCGGGACGCACAGCTTGCGCCGGAGCGCCTGCACGTCGTGCGTGCCACGCCCGGCGATTTGGATGCGGTCGCCGCGATTGCCGATCCGCGCCATATTTTCCTGCGCGGCGCCTGGTTCGCCGCGTGCGAAGGTTCGCGCCTGTTTGCGGTGGTGCGTGGCGACGGTCGTCCGCTCGCCGGCTTCGGCATAATCGATCGCCGCATCGGTCCGTTCACGCTGCGCGAGGTGGCGGGGAGCTATTGGCCGTTTCGCGGCATCGCACTCGCCGCCGATGCGTCTGCCGGCGAAGTGACGGCGATGCTCGCCGACCGCGCGCTGCAGCGCCTTCTTGGCAGGGTATGGCGGCTCGGGCCCGTCTTCGCCGACGATCCTGCCGCGATGAAATTGCGGAGCGCTGCGGCGGGCAGCGGCTGGGCGGTGCTGGAAAGACAGCTTGGCACCTGCTTCGAGATCGATGTCCGCGCGCTCCGTGCCGACGGTCCCTGGCCGCGCGGCTCGACGATGAAGAAGAATCGCTGGCGCGAGAAGAAGCTCGGCGAGATCGGCGCGCTCGACGTCCGGCGCTTCACGGGGGCGGACTGGACCCCCGCGGATCGCGACGCCATCGCCCGGATCGAACGCAACAGCTGGCTCGCCGCCGAAGCGGACGCGGGGCTGCAATTCGCCGACGCCCGGCAGCGGGATATATGGGAAGCGGTCGCCACCGACCCGGTTCTCGCGGCAGGCTTGCGCGGCAGCATCCTGTGGGTTGGCGATGCACCGGCGGCCTTCACTTTCGGCCTGCAGGTCGGAACGACCTTCTACCAGATGGCCAACAATTATGACGAATCCTTCGCTCCCCAGAGCCCGGGGCGTACCCTCCTGATCCGCGAATTCGAGCAGGCCGCGCGCGCTGGCGTGGAGCGGATCAGCTGGGGCTCGGGCGACGCCGGCTACAAAAGCGAGATGGGCGCGCAAGCGGGGCCGGAGATTGTCGATCTGCTGTTCGTGCGGTCGAGGCATCTGGCCGCCGCGTTGCGCCCCTTCTGGCGCGACGCGTAACGCACCTATCAAAAAGGGGCATTCTCCCCTAGGTTTCCCGCGAGGCTGCCTTGTTGGTGGCCGGGAGAGACCCCCTTTATGAAATATGTCGCTATCGTCGCGCTCAGCTGCGCTCTTTTTGCCTGCAAGCAGCGCGGCAGTGTCGAGGCGCCCGCCGAGAATGCCGCCGCGCCCGCGAGTGCCAATGCAGCCGCGCCGGCGCCCGGGGCCGTCAGCTACGGCGAGGCCGGTCCGCCGGCCGAGCGCTATCGCAGCTATTTTGACGCGCGGTGGGGGCGAGGCGGTGCGCCGGTAACGCCTGCCGAGGTCGAGCAGATGCTGCGGTCGCAATCGCCCCGCGAGGTGGTCACGGCCTTGTACGGCAATGGCGAGAACAGCCGCTGGGACACGGTTGCCAGCGGCATCGCCAAGGGCGATCCGGCCTGGCTCGCGCTCGGGGTGCGGTTGTCGCAAGGGACGGATGCCGGCACGTCCGACGATTTCGCGATCGCGTCGGGCGACGCGCTGACCACCAATCCGACCGGAGCGCTGCGCATGCTGTCCCAGATCCAGATGAGCGCCGGCGCCTGCACCGAAAATGGCTTCGAAGTCCCGGCCGAACAAGCGCGGGTTTTCTTCCAGACCGCGCGCGCCTCGCTGGAGCGGGTGACCGATCCGGAGCTGCGGGCGCTGAAGGGCACGTGCAGCGATCAGTTGCGGCAAGGCGAAGCGCGCTATCCCGGCCTCGGCGGCGCAGCCAGTCAATAGATCGCTTGTTTTTCGTCCTCATTTTCAGCTATATTGTGGACGGAGATGATGGCTGATGACCAAACCGATGACTTTGAACGTACGGGTCGGGGGCCCCCTCGGTGACTTCGTGGCGGCAAACGTTGGGGCCGATGGCGCGTATGAGAATGTTAGCGAGTATGTCCGCGACCTCATCCGTCGCGACAAAGAGAAGGTCGACACGGAGGCATTCGCTCGCTTGAAGGCCGAGCTTCAGAGGGCCTTCGCCGCGCCTGACGAGAACTTTGAAGTGTGGGATGTGGAAGAGGCCATCCAACGGGGCAGAGCCCGCCGCGCGGTGTGAGCGAATATCGCGTCGAAGTCGCGGCCGCACATCGGCTGGACGAAATCTACGATTACACGTCCAAAACGTGGGGCGAAGACCAGGCCGACCGCTATTTGCGCGGACTGTCCGCCCAGTTCGCGGCCATCGCCAACCGCCAGATTCCGTGGCGGGCTATCCCAGCGGAGTTCGAGATCGAAGGCTTCGTTTGTCGGTATGAAAAGCACCTGATTTACTGGAGGCTGCTGGGCAACGGCAGTGTTGGCATCGTCACCGTGCTGCATGAGCGCATGCACCAGATCGATCGGGTCCGCGACGACTTCGCGTGAGGAAGCGGGAACTCCCACCAACGGTCGGTTTTCGCGTTTCCATGCGATTATCCTCGGCCGTCGCCTCTGCTATCCCCGGGGATGAAAGTAATCGTAAATCCCTTGCGCGGTGGCACGGCTGATGCCGGGCACCTTGGCTATGTCCTCCAGCGCCGCATTGCGCACCGATCGCGCGGTGCCGAAATGCATCAGCAGCGCGCGCTTGCGGTTCGGGCCGATGCCGGGGACGTCGTCGAGCGGGCTGGCAGACATCGACTTGGCCCGCTTGGTGCGATGCGCGCCGATGGCGAAGCGGTGCGCCTCGTCGCGCAGGCGCTGCAGGTAGAACAAGGTCGGGTCATTGGGCGGCAGCTGAAAATCGCGGCCGCCGGCAAGGTGGAAGGTTTCGCGGCCGGCATTGCGATCCGGTCCCTTCGACACGCCGACGACCGGCACGTCATGGATGCCCGCTTCCTCCAGCACCCGGCAGACCGCGCCCAATTGCCCCTTGCCACCGTCGATCAGCAGCAGGTCCGGCCAGTCGCCGCGTGAGCGGTCCGGATCCTCTTTCTCCAGCCGGGCGAAGCGGCGGCCCAACACTTCGCGCATCATCGCGAAATCGTCGCCCGGCTCCGTGTCGGGATTCTTGATGTTGAACTTGCGATAGGCGTTCTTGCGCAGTCCCTCCGGCCCCGCGACGATCATCGCGCCGACCGCATTCGTGCCCTGCACGTGGCTGTTGTCGTAAACCTCGATCCGCTGCGGCGGCTCGGCCAGCTCGAACAGTTCGGCGAGCATGCGCAAATTCTTGGCCTGGGTGCTGGTCTCCGCCAAGCGCCGATCAAGCGATTCCTCTGCGTTGCGCCGCGCCTGCTCGATCAGCCGCCGTTGCTCGCCCCGCTGAGGCTGCTTCAGCTCGACCTTGTGGCCCGCTCGCTCGGCGAAAGCTTCTTCCAGCAACGGCTCTTCCGGCACCTTGCGGTCCAGCAGGACCGCGCGTGGCGGCGGGATCTCGTCGTAAAATTGGACGAGGAAGCTCGCGAGCACCTCGTCCTCCGGCACATCATTGGTGTGCGCGGGGAAGAAGCTGCGCGCGCCCCAATTCTGCCCGCCGCGGATGAAGAAGGCCTGGATGCACATCGTGCCGCCCTTACAGGCGAGGGCGAAGATGTCGGCGTCCCCCACCCGCTCGGCGTTGATCGCCTGGCTGCCCTGAATGTAGGTCAATGCGCGCAGGCGATCGCGATAGACGGCGGCCAGTTCGTAATCCTGGCGTTCCGCGGCCTCGCTCATCTGGCCCTGCAGCTTGCCCTGCACCTTGGTCGATTTGCCGCCGAGAAAATCCTTCGAATCCTGAATGAGCTCGTCATAGCCGGCCTGGTCGATCCGCCCGACGCAAGGTGCGGAACAGCGGCGGATCTGGTGTAACAGGCAGGGTCGCGAGCGATTGGCGAAGAAGCTGTCGGTGCAGGAGCGCAGCAGGAACAATTTCTGCAACGCGGTCAGCGTCGTCCGCACCGATCCGGCGCTCGCGAACGGCCCATAATATTGCCCCTTGTGCCGCCGCGCGCCGCGATGGAGCTGGACGCGCGGAAAGGCATGATCCTCGCGCAGCAGGATGAAGGGGAAGCTCTTATCGTCGCGCAGCAGCACGTTGTAGGGTGGCCGGTAACGCTTGATCAGCTGCGCCTCGAGCAGCAGCGCCTCCGCCTCATTGTTCGTCGTGACGATCGCCATGCCGCGGGTCTGCGCGATCATCCGCAGCAGCCGCTTCGACTGGCGCGCGACCTGGGTGTAGGCGGTCACCCGATTGCGCAGCGAACGCGCCTTGCCGACATAGAGGACGTCGCCCTTGGCATCGAGCATGCGGTAGACGCCGGGCCGCACCGGCAAGGTCCGCAAGACCTCGCGGATCGCCTTCACGCCCGCGTCGAGATCGGGCGCGTCGGAGCCGCGCACCGTATAGGTCGCCTTCTCCTCGTTGAAGCGCTGCGGTGCGTCCGGGTGATCCGGACGCCCAGCCGATGAATCCGATCGCGGCATCAAGGCGATATAGGAGGGGGAAGCGTGCGCGAACAGCGGCTTGCGGCGTCAGCCCGCACTCGTTGCGCCCCTGTCACGATCGGAGTAGGATGGCGGGCCTCCTGTCCGCCCGGCCGGGCCTCGACAGCGGCATGGATCAGGATGGTTGGGGAATCGGATATGAAGAAATCGACGGCATTCATCGCGGCCTTTTGCACGTTCGCGGCAGTGGCGCCTGCCTCGTCGCAGGATTTCAGCCGACCCCCGAGCTTCGGCACGGTCGTCCTGACCGGCGGCTTTGACGGCGATCCCAGGACGGTCCGGGTCACCGCGGGCGGTACGCTCGACGCGTCCACGCTCGGCTCAGGCTGCGTCGGCTCGATGGCCAATTCCCCGGACGTGCGCCTCCAGTTCACCGCGAGCGGCGACCTGCCGCTGATCATCTCCGTCGCTTCCGATGCCGACACCACTTTGGCGATCAACCGCCCGGACGGCACGTGGGTGTGCGACGATGATGGCGGCGAGAATGGCGCGAACCCGTCCATCCGCTTCACGCCCGCGGCGTCCGGCCAATATGACATCTATATCGGCCATTACGCCCAGGGACGGCGTATCCCGGCCACGCTCTACATCTCGGAGCTCAGCTCGCAATAGACCTAGCGGACCGCGTCGTTCCGGCTGGGGCCGGGGCGCGCGATCGGCAATGCATGGATCGCTGTGGGGCGAAGCGGACCTTCGCCCTGCAGCGCGCCACCCGCGCCGAACCGCTCCCATTGCGCGTCGGCGACATAGATCAGCGTCTCGCCATTCATCGTGCCGAGAGTCGGCTCGCCCCAACCGCTGTGGGCGCGCTCCAGCACCTCGATGGCGGTGATCGCTCGCGCCTCGCGGTCGAGCGAGATGGCGAGGATGCGGCGGGGCGCGCCGCCATTCTGGATTGCTATGAGACGGCCGTAGTGGAGCAGCAGCCCGTCAATGCCTTCCAGCATAGCCGGCTGGGCGGGCCGGATCGGCTCGGCTCTACCGGTCGCAACGTCGATGCGGAACAGGCCCTGCGCATAATCTGCGACGATCAGGTGACGGCCGTCCGGCCAGAGGGCCATACCCTGTGGGCTGCGCAATTGGCCTGGTGCAAGCAGCAGTTGGGTGGCGGTGCAGCCCGGGCGGCAGATGTGGATCGCACCGGATCTGCCGTCGCTGACGAACAGGCTGCCATCGCGGGCGAGCGCGATATCGCCGGGGCTGACGCCGGGCATGGCGATGCGGCGGACTTCCGCGAGGCGATCCAGATGCACCACGACGAGGCCGGAAAAGGGAGCCGCAGACTCCTGAACCGCCTCTGCGGGTCCCGTCGCCAGCCAAAGCATGCGCCGTCGAGAGTCCACGGCCATGCCGAACACCCCGCCGAGGTTGGCGATGGGGAGCGCCGTCCAGCCCTGCCGTCCATGCAGCAGCAGGCGCCGATCGACGACGCTGCCCGCGAAGAGCCGGCGGCGAACTGGATCGAACGCGACCCCTTCGATCAGCCGGAAATCGGTCGGGATGGCATTCAGCACGCCGCTCCTCTCCAGCGGCACGGCATTGGCATCGAACAGGGCGTCTAGCGCGGACGGCAGCACGGCTCCGCCCTCGCCCACCAGCGGCGCGATTCGGACACGGCTCGGCGCTGAGAGCGACCCGCCCATGCGGGCCAGCAGCCAGGCATTGGCGGTGACTGCTGCACCGTCTCCCGCCTCGATGGCCCGACCGAGCGCGCGGCGGACGTTTGCGCTGCTTACAGCTAAGTCAGCGGCTTGCGCCGCCTGTTGGGCGGAACCGGGACTCGGCGTTCCAGTCGCTAGGGTTATTGCAATGACAAGCGACGTCAGGGCCGGAAACGGTCTCGCCATTCTTCCTCCTTCGGCCCAGGAACATCGTTCCCAGAAACGAAGGCGTTGTCCAGTCCGAAAGGATCAGTGTGGGCGGCCGAGGCCCTGGATGGCCTGATCGACCAATTTCTTGTCGGCCGGAGCGTCCATGCGCTCGCGGATCAGGCGCTCGGCGGCAGCGGCTGCGGCATGGGCGGCGCTGGCGCGGACTTCCTCGAGCGCGGTGCGCTCGGCGGCGGCGATCTTGTCCTCGGCCATGCGGGTGCGGCGGGCGACCAGCGCCTCGGCGTCCACGCTCGCCTTGGCGATGATCGCCTGGCTCTCGCTCTCCGCCTGGCTGACCATACCGGCCATTTCGGTTTCGACGCTGGCGAGCTTGCGGGCATATTCGTCGCGCAGCGCTTCGGCCTCGGCGCGCAGCGCGGCGGCTTCGTCGAGCCGCGAGCGGATCGCCGCGATCTGCTTGTCCAGCCCGCCGGTGATCAGCGCGGGAACCTTCTTCCACAGCAGGATAATGATGAACACCGCCATCGCCACGCCGACGAAGAAAGTGGAATCGAGCGTACCGCCGAGGAACGGGACGGGCTGATCGCCCGCATGCTTCTCGATCACCGCGCTTTGCTCGGGGGTGCCTTCGGGCGGCATGCCGCTCGGCGCCGGAACGACGCCCGGATTGTTATCAGCTGCCATGACGCACGCTCTCCACCGCCTTGCGCGCCTCGTCCGCATCCACGTCGGCGCCGGCGATGCGCGCGACGATGTCCCGCGCCGCTTCGGCCGCGACGCTGTCGATCTCGCTCATCGCCGCGTCGCGCGCTGTCGCGATGCGAGCGTCCGCTTCCGCGCCTTTGGCGTCGAGCGCGGCGTTGGCCGCCGCAAGACGCGCTTCGGACGCCTTCGCGCCACTTACCCGTGCTTCCGCCAGCCTGGCGCGAGCCTGTTCGCGCGCCGCATTTTCCTGCGCCCGCCATTCCTCCTCGGCCCGGTCGGCAGCCGCACGCGCAGCCTCCGCACCGGCGAGGTCGTCGGCGACATTCTTGTCGCGCTGCTCGACGTTGGCGACGACCTTGGTCGCCATCATCCGGCCGATCACGAAATAGACGAGACCGAAGGTGATCAGCAGCCAGAAGATCTGCGACCCGTAGGTTTCGGCGAGTTGGGAGATTTGAGGCATTGCGGTTCGTAAACCCTCAACCGCTCCCCCGAACCTGCGAAAGGCAGGCCGGGAAAGGCGGATGTGGAAAAGCCTGTTACGCGACGAAGATCAGGATCATCGCCACGACGAACGCCAGCAGGCCGAGCAGTTCGGCGGCCGCGAAGCCGATGAACAGGCGGCCCTGCTGGCTGTCGGCAGCACCCGGATTGCGCAGCGCGCTCTGCAGGAAGTTGCCGAACACGGTACCCACGCCGATCGCGGCCATGCCGGCGCCAATCGCCGCAAGACCCGCACCGATCAGCTTTGCTGCTTCTGCGTCCATTTCATTCGCTCCTTAAAAGATGTCAGTCAGATGGTTGGAAAACTTGTCGAAAAACTCAGTGCAGATGCTCGGCATCGTTGATGTACAAAGACGTGAGCAGCGCGAACACATAGGCCTGGATGCCGGCGACCAGCACTTCCAGCGCCGACACGCCGATCATCAGCACGAAGCTCGGAATGCCCACGATGCCGCCCCACAAGGCGCCGGCATTGGACGAATTGATCACGAAGCCGGCCAGCACCTTCAACAGGATATGCCCGGCGATCATCGCCACGAACAACCGCAGGCCCAGGCTGAACGGCCGGAACAGGAAGGAGACCAGCTCGATCGGCGCGATGATGATCTTCATGATCAGCGGCGTGCCGCTGGGCACGAACAGGCTGAAGAATTTCAGGCCATGCTTCCAGAGGCCGACGATCAGCACGATCGAGAAGCTCATGATCGCCAGCACGCCGGTGATCGTGAAATGGCTGGTGAAGGTGAACGGATGGGTGACGACACCCAGTTCCGGCACATATTTGGAAACCGGTGCGAACAGGCCGAGCGGCAGCAGGCCGATCAAATTCGCGAACAGGATGAACATGAAGAGCGAGAAGACATAGGGCAGATATTTCCGCCCCGCGCTGCCGATATTGTCCTTCAGCAGATTGTCGATGAAGCCGGTGAAGCCCTCGACCATCATCTGCCAGCGGCCCGGGACCAGCTGGCGCTTCATCCCGCCCAGCATGAACAGCCACAGCACGACGACGGTCACGACCATCCAGAACGCGCTGTTGGTAAAGGCGATACGCACGTCGCCGACGGTGAAAAGGTCGGCGATCGTCTGCACCTCGAACTGGTGCATGGGATCGATCTTGCCTGATTCTGCGGCCACGTTGCTTCAGTCTCGCTCAAAATGACGAACGCGAGCGCCCGGGAAAGTCACGGACGCTTCGAAGTGATCCTGATTATGTTCCTGAACGCATTTGCAATTCCGACGAACAGCAAGACGAGCAGGAGCCACGGTGAGGTGCCAAATAGATGGTCGAGCCCAAGCCCGACCAAGGCGCCCCCGATCAGACCACCGAGCAGTTCGGCGAGGACGCGATTGCCGAGGCGGTAACCGCCATCGTCCTTTCGCGCCTCGCCAGACCTGATCGCCTCGTCGTGTTTTGCGCGGCGCAATCGCTCATCGAGCGAATCCAGCCGCGCATCCTCGTCGAGGGGGTCCAGCCCGGGCTCCGTTTCGGCCAATGCTTCTCTCCGTACCGCCCCTTCCGGAGCGGGCGAGCGCATCTGCCGAGCGGCGAGCCCGCCAAGGCGCGGCCCGTTTAGGGAGGGGGTGTTGGCGAGTCAACAGCGCTGGAGCGCCTGTCCCGACCCATCATAAAATCCGACTGGCCTGAGCTTGTCGAAGGCCGCCCCTTTCTTTTGGGACCAAGGTGAAGGAAGAGAGGAAGCTGCCTTCGACAAGCTCAGGCAAGCCGGGGAGTTGATGAGCGAATCCGACCCCTCCAACGACGGCACCGGCCACCGCGCGAGGCTGCGCGAGCGCTTGTTTGAGGGCGGGCCGGATGCGCTGCTCGATCACGAGCTGGTCGAATATCTGCTCGCTTTGGCCCTTCCCCGCCGCGACACCAAGAAGCTGGCCAAGCAGTTGATCGCCGACTTTGGCGGGATCGGCGCCCTGCTCAGCGCCGATGCGGGCACGATCCAGCGGCTCAGCGGGCTGAGCGACGGTGCGGTCGCGGCGCTGAAGATCGCGCAAGCCGCAGCATTGCGGCTGCTGAAGTCGGAAGTGGCGCAGCGCCCGGTGCTGGGCTCCTGGCAGGCCCTGCTCGATTATCTGCGGGCCGACATGGCGCACCTCGCGGTGGAGCGGGTGCGGGTGCTGTTCCTCAATGGCCGCAACATGCTGATCCGCGACGAGGCGATGTGGGAAGGCAGCGTCGATGAAAGCGCCGTCCACGTCCGCGAAATCATGCGCCGGGCGCTCGATTGCCAGGCGACCGCTTTGATCATCGTGCACAATCACCCGAGCGGCGACCCCTCCCCCAGCGCCCAGGACATTCGCCTGACCAAGGAATTGATCGAAGCCGGCAAGCATATGCGGATCGACGTGCACGACCACGTCATCGTCGGCGCGAAAGGCCATTCCAGCCTCCGCGCGCTCGGGCTGATCTAGGGGTTGTCGCGGCAGGCGAAGGCGGCGAGCGCGGCGTCGGGGCTGTCGGCGACGATCGGCTCCGGCTGGCGCTGATCGGCCGGGACATCCTGCGCCATGATGACATTGCCCTCGGCTCCGAGCATGGTCACCGCCAGCGTCTCCGAACGATTGCGCCGGCAATCATATTGCATGCGGACAACCACGGAGTTCGTGCCGTCCGCCATCGCCTCGGCGAAAACTGTGCGGGTGCGCAGGGTCACCATGTCGCCTGTCCGCTGCTTCGAGGCGGCG
>JBBSLM010000054.1:0-10393 GCA_038255245.1 Sphingomonadales bacterium | reverse complement strand
GCGCGCCGTATCGGACGGCTCCTGACCCTGGCCCGGATGAAGGAAGCGGGGACGCTGTTGCTGCTGCGCTGGAGCCGGAGCCACCGGCAGCGCCGTGGAGGGCCGTGGACGGCTCACGGACGCAGCGGGCGCGACGCGCTCCAGATCGGCGAAGATCATCGCGCCGATGCGGTCGCCGCCTTCGCGGGTGAAGTGGACCATGTCGCTGCGCATCAGGCCGGAGGTCAGCCAGGATTGCGAGGCGCAGCGTCCGCCCATCGCCTGCTCCCAATCCCAAAAGCCGAGGCGCAGCTCGCGCGCGACGCGGCGCTGCACCGAGCGGACGCCGTTCAGCAGATTGGGCGTGTACCAGCCGGCCCCGCAGCTTGCGCCCATGCCCGCGCTGCGGCTGGCGGCGTCGGGTGCGCCGAGCAGCATGAGCGGGATGTCGCGCCCGGCGACGCGGCGGATGCGGGCGACCTGAGCGCGCAGCACCGCTTCATATTCCGGCGCGGTCAGGCGCGGACTGAAGCCTTCATTGGTGCCGTAGGCCAATACGATCATGTCGGGGCGATAGGCTTCGAATTCCTGGCGCAGCACCTCCGGATCGGTGCGGCCGAAATGCTCGAGCTGCGCGCCGACCACGCCGACGTTCGAGACGACAACACCGCCAGTGCTGCGGAAGGTGCCGAAGGAAGTGATGCTGACGGTGCCGTCGTCAAGGGTGGTGATCGATGCGGATGACACCGGCTGACTGCTTCGCAGCGTCCGGCAGGCGACGCCGCGTTCCGACGCCTGCAGCGACCAATTTTCCGTACGATCGCCCATGCGGAGCGTCACGATCCCGCCGCCAGGCTGGGTCAGCGCGCAGACAATCGCGCGGTCGAAATTGTTATCCGGACTGTCGGTGGCGACGGAGAGATATTCCCCCGGCGTGCGGGTCGTGCGGGTGAAGCCGGACAGGCCAAGCGCCGGGCCGCCAGGCTGATGGCGATTGCCGAAGATGACGTTGGAGACCCAGCCCTCGCTTTCCGCAGCGGTCACGCCGAAGGTGAGATAGCCGCGATAGGGCTTGCCGGCGGCGAGCACGCCCCGGCCGCCATTGCCGTAACGGGCCTGCAGGCGGGTGCGCAGGCCATTGGTGATCATGTCGCCGGCGGTGTGGCTGTCGCCGATCTGCAGGATATGGACCGGATCGCCGCCATTGCGGGCGTCGCGCAGCTTGGCGCCGATCGCGGGCAATGCGCCACCATCGCACAAGGTCGGGCTGTTACAGCCTGCCGCCGCTCCGGTGACGCCTTGCAGCGCCCAGAAACCCAGTAAAAGGCCGGATAGGACCATCAGCCGCGCGAGCCACTGCTGTTGCCGGCCGCCTGCTGCGGCTGCGGA
Organism: Sphingomonadales bacterium; assembly: GCA_038255245.1. Lineage (GTDB taxonomy): Bacteria > Pseudomonadota > Alphaproteobacteria > Sphingomonadales > Sphingomonadaceae > Allosphingosinicella. The sequence goes on along the minus strand of JBBSLM010000054.1, from coordinate 9,025 downwards.
CCGGCGGGAACGGAGCTGATGATCCGGTCGGCCAGGCGACGGGTCAGGCGCGAATAGCCGCGAAAGGTCATGTGAATGCCGTCGTGAGCGCGGGCGCTGAAGCGCTCGCCATTATCATCGACCAGATAGGCGGAATATGCACCGCCCGTGTCGACGCTGGTGGCGACGGTATCGACGAAAGGCACGCTCAAGCTGGCCATAAGCTGCGTGTAGAAGGCGTTCATCTGCTGGACGTTGCCGTCATATTCGGCTTCTCTCATCTTGGGCAGGCCGACCCAATAGACGGCCGCGCCGCGCGAACGGAGCAGATCGACGACCTCGCGCACGCGGCTGGAGACGATCTGTTTCCAGCGATCGCTCATGAATTCCGAGCCGCGGCCGTCGACATAGACGCCCTGCATGTCATTGGCGCCGAAGGACAGGACGGCGACGTCGATCGGCTGCGCGTCGATCCGGCGGCGCGTATCGTCGAGCAAATTGGTGGTGCGGTAGCGGGTGAAGCCGGTCGCCTGATGGCTGAACTTGTGGACTTTAAACGTGTCGCTGCGGAGTTGCTCATAGAGCGATGCGTAGATGCCATCGCCGAAGCTGTCGCCGAACACGCCGACATGGACCGTGCGGCCCTCCGCGCCGGCGGCGGCGAGGCGCGGCGTCAGGACGGCAGGAACGTCTGCCGGAACCGCGGGCGTGGCGGCCGTCGCCGTACCGGTGCCCGCGCTGCCGGCGGCCGTCGCCGCGGCCGCGCCTTCCGGTGTGCTGACCGCGCCGCCGGCGACGAACGCCCAGGTGATGATCGCGCCAAAGACCAGCCCGATGAACAGGACGGCCGTGCGGTCCAGCAGAAAAGCAGCCTTACGCCCGAAACTCACCCATCCGCACTCCCGCTCAAACCCGGCACGCCGTGGTTGCGTACCAGATCCCCTCCGAACCGGACATTAACCCAGCGAGAGTCGAAGCGGCAAGCGGGGCCCCGCTTCAGGCGCGGAAAAGCGTGCCTTTTGCGATCAGCCGACCAGATTGGCAGGTCAGCAGGTCGCCACGCCACCAAGGTGGCTGCTGCTCGCGGGGCGAGCCGCTCTGGCTCAGCCGACGATCTCTTCCGGCTTGAAGAAGAAGTCGATCTCGATCTTCGCATTCTCATCGCTGTCCGAGCCGTGGACCGAATTGGCCTCGATCGATTCCGCCAGCTCCTTGCGGATGGTCCCGGCGTCGGCATTGGCAGGGTTGGTCGCGCCCATGATGTCGCGGTTGCGCTGCACGGCATTCTCGCCTTCCAGCACCTGCACGACGACCGGGCCGGAGGTCATAAAGGTGCACAGGTCGTTGAAGAAGGGCCGCTCGCGGTGGACGCCGTAAAAGCCCTCGGCCTGTTCCTTGCTCAGCTGGATGCGCTTGGAAGCGACCACCCGGAGCCCGGCTTCCTCCAGCATCTTCGTGACCGCGCCGGTCAGGTTGCGGCGGGTCGCGTCGGGCTTGATGATCGAAAAGGTGCGCGTGCTGGCCATGACTGGTCCCAAAGCTCCATGATATGCGGGGTGGATTTGGCGGCTCCCCTAGCGGGGGCTGGTTCTTGGGGCAAGTTGCAAGAGCTTTTGGGCGCGCTTCGCGCAAAGCCGCGAAAGCGCAAAGCCGCGAAAACTTGGCGCGAAGCGCCTTATCGGCACTTATCCTTTTAGCGGCTTCGCGTCTTTGCAGCTTGCGCAGCTCGCTGCGCCAAAATTGCGCCTTCGGCGCTCAGGGGCCTTCGATCCAGCGGCCGTTCTCGTCCTGCTTCCAATAATGGCGTTCGGCGTCATCGCGGTCCTTGAGCGCGCGCCAGTTGGTGCGGGCGTCGTCGATCGTGGCGCTGTCGAAAAAATAGAAGGCGCGGTCGAAGGTCAGCGCTTCGTCGCGCCAGCGGCCGTCGGCGAGGGCGATGTTGCGGGCTTCGTTGGCCGGCGCGACGTCGCTGGCGATCAGGACCGGCTGGGCCGCGTCGCGTTCCGACCCGGCGGCGGCATGGGGGAGAAAGCTTTCTGGCGCATGCGTCCAAAGCTCGCGGTCCAGCGCCGCCACACGCTCCGGCGCGGTGACCACCAGCAGCCGCTCGCCTGTGCTAGCCAAGCGTTCGCAGATGCTCGGCAGGACCCGTTCGAGCGGCGTGGCGGTGAGGTGGTAGAAATCGATGCGCATGCTCAACCGGCCGGACGGAAAACAAGACGGTGCGGGATGTAGAGGAACACCTCGGTCACGCCGGCGCGGCGCCATTGCACGGGGCGGTCGAGGCCTTGTGCCTCGACGCGCTGGTCGGGGCCGAAGCGTTCGGCGATCGCGCGGGCGTCGGTGGCGATCTGGTCGAGCAGCTGGCCGCGATACTGGTCCGGCGCAACGATCGAGAGCGTCAAGGGCCCGTTCGCGCGCATTTCCGCCCGTCCCGCCCTGGGAACGGCGCTGATGAACTGCTCCAGCCGCGTGATCGCGGCATTGGCCTCGTCGGCGCTCGAGCCCAGGCGCGTCTTGATGAAGAAAGCGACCCGCTCGCTGTCCGGCCGGCCGTCGCCCATGTAAGCGAGCGTGCGGTAATTGTCGGACGTTAGGGGCACGACGAAGAAATCGGCGATCGCCAGTTCGATGTTGGAACGGCGCGCGATCTCCAGCGCGCTGCGCACCATCGTCAAGATTTCCTCGCGGCGGGGACCCTGTTCGCGCGTGTCGCCGGCAATGATGACCGGGATGAGAGCATTGTCGGCGCGGCGGCGCATGCCCAGGGCCGGGAGCGAACCGGCATCGTCATCGCCCACCTCGATCACCCGGTTGGTGCGGGTATCGAAATAATTCTGCTGCGCGCGGCTGGCGGTGACGACCACTTCGCCTTCGTTAATGTCCTGCGCCTGCGCCGGAAAGGCGAGCGTCAGCCCGGCCAAAGCAGCAGTCAGCATGAGCATGGTTTTGCGCATCAGTCCCTCCCTCTTGAACTGACGCGCAAGTGACGCTTGCGGCGGGCCGGCGTCAAGGAAGCAAAAGGAAGTAAGAGCCACCCCCAGCCCCTCCACGAAATCGTGGAGGGGAGTCTCATTCCGACTCCCCTCCAGCCCTTGCTGGAGGGGTTGGGGGTGGTTCCTTCTAGGCTTCGTGATTCTCGGCGATGAAGCGGTCGAGCAAGGCCACGCCGAAGCCGGTCGCGCCCTTGTCGTACAGGTGCGCGGGCTTTTCCGCCCAGACCATGCCGGCAATGTCTAGATGGGCCCATTTGACGTCGGGCTCGACGAAGCGTTGCAGAAAGCAGGCGGCGGTGATCGAGCCGCCTTCGCGCACGGCGCTGTTCTTCATGTCGGCGACCGGCGAATCCATGATCTTGTCATAAGCTTCGCCGAGCGGCATCCGCCACAATTTGTCGCCGGTCGCCATGCCGGCAGCGGCGAGCGAGGCGGACAGGCCGTCATCATTGCTGAACATGCCCGCATATTCGTGGCCGAGGCTGATGATGATCGCGCCGGTGAGCGTGGCGAGGTCGACCACGATCTTGGGCTGATATTCGCGCTGCACCCAGGTGAGCGTGTCGCAGAGCACCAGGCGGCCCTCCGCGTCGGTGTTGATCACTTCGATCGTCTGGCCCGACATGGAAGTGACGATGTCGCCCGGGCGCTGCGCCTTGCCGTCGGGCATATTCTCGGCCAGCGCGCAGACGCCGACCACGTTCGCCTTCGCCTTGCGGCCGGCCAGCGTCAGCATCGCGCCGGCGACGGCGCCCGCGCCGCCCATGTCCCATTTCATCGCTTCCATGCCCTGCGCGGGCTTGATCGAGATGCCGCCGGTGTCGAAGGTGATGCCCTTGCCCACCAATACGACCGGCGTCGCGGCAGGATCGGCGGCGCCGCGCCAGCGCATCGCGAGCAGCCGCGGCTCTTTTTCCGAGCCCTGGGCGACGCCGAGCAAGGCGTTCATGCCGAGCTTCGCCATCGCTGCGCGGTCGAGCACCTCGATTTCGACGCCCAGCCCTTCCAGCGCCTCCCGGCAGCGTGCGACGAAGCTTTCCGGATAGAGGATGTTCGCCGGCTCGGTCACCAGATTGCGGGTGAGATTGATGCCTTCGAGCAGAGCGGCGCGGTCGCTCCATAGATCGGCGGCATCGCTGCCTCCGCCCACGATGATCACTTCCTCCAGCGTCGGCTTCTGCTTGCGGCCGAGCCGGGTGCGATAGACGTCGTGGCGCCAGCTGCGCGCGGCGGCGCCGAAGCCGAGGCGGGTCGCGGTCTCGCCGTCGAAATTCAGGCCCGTCAGGTCGATCACCAGCTTCGTTTCGCCCGAGGTGAGCAAGCGCGCGGTCAGCGCTCCGCCGACCCGTTCGTAGATCGCCTCGTCGTCGCGCTTGCCGCCCAGGCCGACGAGCAGCACGCGCCGCGCAACGCCGCCATCGTCCACAAAGGTCTCGGCGATCGCCGCCAGTTCGCGTTCGAAGCGCTGTGCATCGGCGGCGCGGGCCGCCAGCGTGCGCGCCGGCTCCGGGAAGCCCACCAGCCGCTCCGAAACCATATCCTCGCTCCAGACGGGAATGGCGAGCGCGTAGGCGCCGTCGGGACGATGGGCTGCGAAGCTGACTTTGAGCACGGATAAGAACCTTTCGACAGAAAGTGGGGCGGCCAGGGCGCTGCTGCGAAGGAGAGCGCCACTGATACACCGCGTGTCGCACCGCCATTGCAGCCAAGCCCCGTGGGTGCAATAGGCTGGCGCGACCGGCGGAGAGCAAGAGTAAGGTGAGGCGGATACAGTCGATTTGCTGGACGGCCTTGCCTTTGCTCCTCGCAAGCCCCGCCGCGGCCTACGCCCAGCCGATGCCGGAAGAAGTCCCGCCGATGCCGGTGGGTGGGGAGCCGGCAACGCCCCTCCCGGCTGAACAGCCGGCGCCACCGGCCGGCGATCCGCTGATCCCCGGCGATCCGAATGCGCCGATCGAATTCAGCGCCGACCGGGTCGAATATGACGAGCCGCGCGAGACGATCACCGCGACCGGCGACATCTATATGTTCCGCGAAGGCTATCGCCTGCTTGCCGACCGGGTGGTCTACCAGCGCAGCACCGGCGAAGTGCGGGCATCGGGCAATGTCCGGGTGGGCACGCCGGAAGGCGACCGCGCCTATGGCGACAATGTCGTGCTGGAAGACACTTTGCGCGACGGGGTGATCGAAAATCTGCTGATCGTGCTGGAAGATGGCGGCCGGCTCGCGGCCGACCGGGCGACCCGGGTCAACAATGTCTCGACGCTGGAGCGCGCCGCCTACACCGCCTGCGCGGTGGTGGACGAAAATGGCTGCCCGCAGGAGCCGACCTGGCAGATCACGGCGGTTCGGGTGGTGCACGATCCCGCCCGGCGCCGGATCACCTTCGGCGGGGCGACGCTGAACCTGTTCGGGATTCCGCTTATCGGGCTGCCCGGCCTCTCCATTCCCGATCGCGAGGGCGGCGGTGGCGGATCGGGCCTGCTGGTGCCGGACCTGAGGCTAAGCCGGACGAATGGGCTCGAACTCAGCGTGCCTTATTATCTGCGCTTCGGGCCGAATCGCGACCTGACGGTGACGCCGCATGTCTTCACCGATGCGCTGCCGATGGTGCAGGCGCATTACCGGCATCTGACCGGGAGTGGCGCCTATCAGCTGCGCGGCTACCTGACCTACGGCTCGCGCGGGACATTGGGCGTGCCGGGGCAGGAGGACGAAGGCATTCGCGGCTATCTGGAAGGCAATGGCCGGTTCCAGCTGAGTCCGCACTGGAGCATCATCGGCTCGGGCCGAATCGTCACCGACCGGACCTTTTTGCGGCGCTACGACATCTCGCTCGACACGCGTTTGCGCTCGGTCGTGCAGGCGGAGCGGATCGATACGGATTCCTATTTCAACATCGCCGGCTGGGCCTTTCAGGGCCTGCGCCTGACCGATCAGGACGGGCAGCAGCCGATCGTGCTGCCGGCGATCGAGGCGCGCTGGCGGCTCAATGATCCAATTGCGGGCGGGCGGGTCGAATTGCAGGCGAACAGCCTCAACATCCTGCGCACAGAAGGGCAGGACACGCAGCGCGCCTTTGCCAGCGCGCGTTGGGACCGGCGGATGCTGACGCCGTTCGGACAGGAAGTGACCTTCACCGCCTTCGCCCGCGGCGACATCTATCATTCGAGCGACAATCTGCTGACCGCGACGCCATCTTATCGGGGCGAGAGTGGCTTTCAGGGCCGGGTGATCGCGGCGCTGGCGGCGGACGTCTCCTGGCCGTTCGTCGGCGAATTCCTGGGCGGAACCCAGCGCCTGACGCCGCGCGTGCAGGTCGTCGCCTCGCCGGAGACGGAGAATCTTGCCATCCCGAACGAGGATGCGCGGGCGGTCGATCTGGAGGATTCCAACCTGTTCGCGCTCAACCGCTTCCCCGGTCACGACCGCTGGGAAGACGGGCTGCGGGTCACGTACGGCGTCGATTGGGCGCTCGATTTGCCTGGCGTCGCGATCCGCACCAATGTCGGGCAGAGCTATCGGCTGGACGACCAATTGGGCATCTTCCCGCAAGGGACGGGGCTTGCGGGCCGGCTGTCCGATATCGTCGGGCGGACCAGCGTGCAATTCGGTACCAACGTCAGCGTCACCCACCGTTTCCGGATCGACAAGGACAATCTGACGGTGCGCCGCAACGAGATCGACGCGGTGGTCGGATCGCGCGACACCTATCTCAGCGTCGGCTATCTGCGGCTGGATCGCGACATCAGCCTGCTGACGGAGGATCTCGAGGATCGCGAGGAAATCCGGGTCGGCGGCCGGCTGGCCTTCGCGCGCTATTGGTCCGTGTTCGGCTCGGCGGTGGTCGATCTCACCGACCGGGACGAGGATCCGCTGTCGCTGGCCAGCGGCTTCGATCCGGTCAGGCACCGGATCGGCATCGCCTATGACGACGATTGCATAGAGATTGGCCTTACGTGGCGGCGCGACTATGAGACGAGCGGCGACGTCGAGCGCGGCGACACCTTCCTCGTGAGGATAGCGCTGCGCAATCTCGGCCGCTAAGCTGGCGTTCAGCAAGACTTAGGCAGTAGAAATGTCTGCCAAATTTGGAGGAATGATGACGTTCGGACTCATCCGGAAGGGCGCCGGCCTGTTGACCGTGCCTTTCATCGCGGCCGCCGCTGTGGCGCAGACCGCGGGCGGCCAGCCTGCCCCGCAACCTGCCGGCCCGGCCCTGAACATCCCACAGGATGTAAATTTCGTCGACGCGCAGTCGCAGCCAAACGTCGCCCGCGCGACCGCGATCGTGAATGAGGAGATCATCACGCAGACAGATATCGATCAGCGGGTGGCATTGCGTTCGGGGGGGCAAGCCAGTCAAATACCGCCAGAGCAAATGGGCAGGCTGCGGGCGCAGGTGCTTCGCGACCTGATCGATGAGACGCTCCAGATACAGACGGCTCGCGAACGGGAAATCAGCATTGATCAGGCTATCGTGAACCGGGAATATGCCCGGCTCGCCGAGCAGAACGGTCAAACGGCGCAGACGTTCGGAGCGTTTCTTTCGTCGATCGGTTCGTCCGAGCGATCGTTGAAGCGTCAGATCACCGGGCAAGCGTCCTGGCAGCGGATTCAGCAGCGACTTCCGCAAGTCAGTGTGACCAACGCTGAGGTGCAAGCCACGCTCGCCGAAACGACCGCGCATCGGGGTGCGGACGAGTATCGCGCGGCAGAGATCTTTTTGAGGTCGACGCCGGAGAATGCACCACAGATTCGTGGGCGTATCATGCAAGCGATCGAAGCGATCCGCAACGGTGCGCCCTTCCCGGCCGTGGCGCGTCAGATTTCGGAAGCGACGACTGCCGCGATCGGCGGCGATCTTGGCTGGCTTCGCGCTGACATGCTGCCGCCTGAACTTTCGGCCGTGATCCAGCAAATGCCGGTCGGCGCGATCAGCGAACCGATCCAGGTATCCGGCGGTTTTTCGGTTATCGCGTTGGTCGACAAGCGTCAGGTGCTGACCGCTAACCCGCGCGATGCCCAGCTCAGTCTGATGCAGATGTCGATCGAAATGCCCGCCGGCACTACCGAGGCTGCGGCGCGCCCTCGCGTGGAGCAACTTGCGGCCGCTACCCAGGCGATGGGCGGTTGCGGAGGCGCGGCGCAAGCAGCCAGGTCGGTGGGCGCTAGCCTGGTAACAAGCGACACTGTGGTGGTGCGCGATCTGCCGCCGCAGCTTCAGATGACGTTGCTCGGTCTGAGCATCGGCCAGGCCACCCAACCGTTCGGTAGCCCGGAGCGATTCAGCGTGCTGGTGCTTTGTGGGCGTGACGATCCGCAGGCGGTTGCAGCGCCAACTGCAGCTTCGGTCGCCGAGGCGGTGGAGGATGAGCGCATGGCGCGGCAGGCGCAGCGCTATATGCGCGACCTTCGCCGAGACGCGGTGATCGAATATCGCTGATTCGAGGCACTGACATTAACATGTAATGCAAATGTCAGCGCCTCAACACCTCTATCTATACCGGAACTGTAACTTCATTACGTCTCCGCCACTCCTCCATTAACCGCTCATACCACTGATCCACTGTTTCGCCAGGTTGCCGAGCGTTTTCGGGCAGCAACACCCAGTCGGTACAAATGATACCAGGAATGCAGTTGTCTTCAGACGGTGGAGGCGGATCATTCGTTTGAGCGAACGCCAATGTGGCCAGCCCGGCTAAAAATATGGACATGGAACTCTCCTAATCAGGCTAACTCACCCGAGTTTTTCGAGCAAGACGAGTCAGATGATGGTTTTGCAGAGGCAAAGTAAATCTACAAAATACTCCATAATGGAGACAATCGAATGAGAAACGGAAAACGCATCGCATCTTTAATCTCTTGTGCTTCGTGACTGACAACGCTGATTCCTTTGCTCCGCCCCCGGTCGAGCGGCCGCTGGCCGTATCGATCGGCGACCCCGCGGGGATCGGCGCCGAAGTCGTCGCCAAGAGCTGGGAGCAGCGCCGGACCGCCGGGCTGCCGCCCTTTTTCGCGGTCGGCGACGTCGCGGCGATCGAAGCGGT
>JBBSLM010000053.1:0-10452 GCA_038255245.1 Sphingomonadales bacterium | reverse complement strand
GCCCTTGGCCAGGCATTCGCGCCACTCGTCCGGCGCCTTGCTGTCGGCGACGATGCCGGAGCCAAGGCCCAGCCGCGCGCTTCGCTCGCCCGCCCGCATCACCATTGTGCGGATCGCCACATTGAAGGCGGCATCGCCACTGGCCGCGATCCGCCCGATCGAGCCGCAATAGACGCCGCGCGGCGCGATCTCATTGGCCGCGATGATCTCCATCGCCCTGATTTTCGGCGCGCCGGTGATCGAGCCGCAGGGGAAGATGGCGCGGATCACGTCCACCGCGTCGAGCCCGTCCTGCAATTCGCCTGTGACGGTCGAGACCAGTTGATGCACGGTCGGATAGGTCTCGACCGTGAACAGGTCCGGCACCTTCACCGTCCCGGGCTTCGACACCCGCGACAGATCGTTGCGCAGCAGATCGACGATCATCAGATTTTCGGAGCGCTGCTTGGGGTCGGCGGCCAGTTCCGCGATGTTTGCCGCGTCCTTCTCCGGCGTCGCCCCGCGCGTCGCCGTGCCTTTCATCGGGCGGGTGGTGACGCGCGCGCCTTCAAGCGTGAAGAACAATTCCGGCGAGAAGGACAGGATCCACTGCTCGCCAGTGAAGACGATAGCGCCATGTCCCATTCGCGCCCGGCCGCGCAGCGCCGCGTAGATCGCCAGCGGGTGACCCGCGACCGGCACATCGGCGGGAAAAGTGTAATTGGCCTGATAGTTATCCCCGGCCAGGATATGTTCGTGCAGCCCGGCAAGCGCGGCCTCATAGGCCTCACGTTCGATCGATGGCTTCGCGGCGCCGGCCCATGCCCCGGTCGGGTCGGGTAGCCAGGCCGCCGCGTCGACGGCCTGAACCCGCTCGAACGATCCGAACCAAAGCAGAGGCGGCCCGCCGGCCGGGGCTTCGCGCGCCAGCGGGGCCAGCTTCGGCTCCAGCGCCAATCCCGCTTCGTAGGCGATGAACCCCGCCACCTCGCCTGCGCCGCGCAGCCGCTCGAGGGCAGGTCCAACCTCCCCGGGCGTCCGCGCCTCGATCACCCCGGTCGGCTCGCTCAGCAAGGTCGCGCGGCCGCCATCGCGGGCGTCGTCCAGCAGCACGAACGGGCGGTCGATCCTCACGCCGGGAGCGATGGCGCGGCGTCCGCGCTTTGTCGAGCCGCCGATTGCGGCGCGCCGCCGTGTTGGCTAGACAGGACACCAAGAAGAAGAGGGGATCGCCATGCGCCTGAAGCTGCTCACCACCTGCCTGTTCCTGCCGGCTCTCTTGGGTGTGGCACACGCACAGCAGCCGACCGCGCCCGCAGCGCCGCGCATGGTGGAAAAACCCTCCGCTTTGACCGCCGACGGCATCCCGGCCGTCCCGATGGACCTGGCCGAGCGCACCCGGCCCTATATGGAATTCCGCACCGCGGGCTTCACCAGCTGGAACCCGCGCGACCGGTCGATGACCATCTCGACCCGCTTCGGCAACACCAACCAGGTCCACAGCGTCGCCGCGCCAATGGGTGATCGTCGCCAGATCTCGTTCGAGGCGGAGCCGGTCGGCGGCGGCTGGTCCCCGACCGGCGACGTCTTGCTCGTCCAGAAGGACATTGGCGGCAACGAATTCTTCCAGATCTACACGCTCGCCAACGGTCGGCTGAATCTGCTGACCGACGGCCGCAGCCGCAACGCGATGAACGCCTGGAGCCATGACGGGCGGTGGATCGCCTACACCTCCACCCGCCGCAACGGCACGGACAGCGACATCTATGTGATGGACCCGCGCGATCCCTCAACCAACCGCCTGGTCGCGGAAGTCCGCGGCGGCGGCTGGGGCGTGCAGGATTTCCATCCGGATGGGCGACGTGCCGTGGTCGGCGAATATCTGTCGATCACCAAGTCCAACCTGCACATGCTCGATCTCGCCAGCGGCCGGATGACGCCGATCGGCGATCATGCCCAGAGCGTCGCTTACGGCGGCGCGGAATTCGCGCCCGACGGCGCCTTGTGGGTCACCTCGGACGAGGGCTCGGAATTCCAGCGGCTCGGCACGATCGACCTCACCACCGGCCGCTTCCGTGCCGTCGTCAGCGACATCAATTGGGACGTCGAAGGCTTCGACATCGCCGATGACGGCAGCTTCATCGCTTTCACCACCAACGAGGCGGGCCGCTCGAAGCTCTACATTCTCGACCCGCGCACCGGCCGCCGCCGCAGCGTCGATACCATTCCGACCGGGCTGATCGGCGGCCTCAGGATCGCGCCCTGGGGCGATATCGGCCTGACCCTCACCTCCGCCCGCAGCCCCGCCGACGCTTACTCGGTCAATCCGCAGACGCTGGCGCTGACGCGCTGGACGCAAAGCGAGACGGGCGGGCTCGACCCGAACCTCAATGTCGAGCCGGAGTTGATCGAGGTCTCGAGCTTCGACGGCGAGCGCGTCTCGGGCTTCCTCTACCGCCCCGATCCGCGCCGCTTCCCCGGGCCACGCCCGCTGATCGTCAACATTCATGGCGGGCCGGAGGCGCAGTCGCGCCCAGGCTTCATGGGCCGCAACAATTATTTGCTGAACGAACAGGGAATAGCCATCTTCTTCCCCAACGTCCGCGGCTCGACGGGCTTCGGCAAGCGCTTCGTCGCGCTGGATAATGGCGCGGCGCTGCGTGAGAATAGCGTCCAGGACATCGGCGCCTTCCTCGACCGGCTCGAGCGCGACGCGGCGATCGACCGCAGCCGCATCGCGGTGACCGGCGGCTCCTATGGCGGCTACATGTGCTACGCGTCGGCCATCCGTTACGGCACCCGCCTGCGCGGCGCGAACTGCGTGGTGGCGATCTCCAACTTCGTCACTTTCCTGGAAAATACCCAATCCTATCGCCGCGATCTTCGCAGGGTCGAATATGGCGACGAGCGCGATCCGGCCGAGCGCGCCCGGCTGCTGGCCATCTCGCCGATGACCCGCTCGCGCGAGCTGACCATTCCATTGATGGTGGTGACCGGCGCCAACGACCCGCGCGTGCCGCAATCGGAAGCCGACCAGATGGTCGCCGCGGTCCGCGCCAATGGCCGCCCGGCCTGGCATCTGATCGGCCAGAACGAGGGCCACGGCTTCGCCAAGAAGGAAAATCAGGATTATAATTTCTGGGTGAATCTGATGTTCTGGCAGCAGCATCTGCTGGGCGATGGCGGCAGCGCCGCGCCTGCACCCGCTCCGGCCAGCGCCCCCCAAGGCGAACGCGGACGGTAAGCCGCCCGGTCAGTCCGCGCGCGAAGCTGTCCAGGATCGGTCGGTCGCCGCGAGCGTCGCGCCTTCGATTGCGGCGTCGAGCCTCAATGCGTTGTCGGCGCTCGCGAGCGCCAGCATCGTCCCATTGATCCGCCCCGTGACCGCCACGCTGTCGCCGCCGCCGCTGATCGTGCCGCTGACCATTTGGTAGCGCTGCTCCAGTTCGAGCAAACGGTAGCTTCCGTCCGCACCGGTCACGGACCAGCTTCCGCCCGCCACCGCGGGCACGCGCCACAAGAAGATGCGGCGGCTGTCCAGTTCGTCGGTCGCGTCCGGCTCCCAATCCCCCATGTCGAACGCGTGGCTGACGATCCGCGCACCCGCCGGCAGCTCGGTCAACAGCCGCGGCCGCAGCCGCAGATTGATCCCCGGCAGCAGGTAAAGCGCGATCACGCTCGCTTCGAAGATCGGCGTTTCGAACAGATCCTGGCGGCGGAAGGACACCCGCCCCTGCACCCCGGCCCGCCGCGCGCCGACGCCGGCCTGCTGCAGCCGCATGGAATCGAGATCGACGCCCAGCGCGCGAGCGCCGCGCCGCCCGGCCGCGATCGGAATGCGCCCGTCACCGCAGCCGAGATCGATCAGATAGTCCGACTCACCCACCTCGGCGAGATCGAGCATCTTCTCGACCAGTTCCTCCGGCGTCGGCACATAAGGGACTTCCAGCTCGCGTTGGCGCTGGCGCTGGGCCAGCAATGGCGCGGCAGCGGCGCCCGCAAGAAGCGCGAGTGCGGTGCGGCGGCTGACCCGCGCCTTCATCGCACGGTCCAGGCGTATAGGGTGCGACCGTCCACGCGTTTCTCCGTTTCCGCCGGCCATCCTTCGATCGGCCAGGCATGGCTGACCACCCGGCTGCCTGGCGCCAATTCGGTGCGCAAGCGATGCCCGAGAAGCCGATTTGGCAGTGGCAGCAAGTAGAGCGTTACGATCGTCGCGGCGGTGAGGTCGGTCAGAAACAAATCTTCCTGGCGAAACGACACAAGGTCCGTCACGCCAGCCCCTGTCGCTTTGGCCTGAGCTTCCGAAATCCGCTCGGAATCGAAATCGACGCCGACGCCCTCAGCCCCGCGCAGCGCAGCCGCGACGACGACCCGCCCATCGCCGCAACCAAGATCGATCAACCGGTCGCCGGGGCCGCAGCGGGCAAGGTCGAGCATCGGCTCGATCAACGACGACGGCGTCTGCCAATATGGCGCGTCGCAATGGGTTCCAGAAGCCGCGAACGGCCCGCGGACGGCAGCGCACAGACGGTCGCCGGGATCGAACGGGGCATGCTCCACGGCTTCAGCCTAGCTGCTGCCGGCCCGATGCGGAACCGACTTCGCTTGCATCACCTGCTGCGCGCGACCATTTCACCGTCATGACCCAGCAGATACCGCTCAAGGCGGCGATCATTCCCGTGACGCCACTCCAGCAGAATTGTTGCCTGATCTGGTGCACGCAGACGATGCGCGGCGCCTTCACCGATCCGGGCGGCGACCTGGACCGGCTGAAGGACGCCGCCAAAAGCCAAGGCGTCACGATCGAAAAACTGCTGCTGACGCACGGCCATATCGACCATTGCGGCTCAGCGAAAATATTGGCCGAGGAACTGGGCGTGCCGATCGAGGGCCCGCACGAGGATGACCGCTTCTGGATCGCCCGGCTGGAAGATGACGGCCGCGCCTATGGCATTACCGGCAAGCCGTTCGAGAGCGATCGCTGGCTGGTCAATGGCGACCAGGTGACGGTCGGCAATGTCACGATGGACGTCTATCATTGCCCCGGCCACACGCCCGGTCACGTCGTCTTCCACCACCCGGAATCGAAACTCGCCATCGTCGGCGACGTGCTGTTTCAGGGCTCGATCGGTCGCACCGACTTCCCGATGGGCAATCACCAGGATCTGATCGACGCAATCACCACCCGCCTCTGGCCATTGGGCGACGACACGACCTTCGTCCCGGGCCACGGCCCCGTCTCGACCTTCGGCCGCGAACGGCAGACCAACCCCCACGTCGCCGATCGGGTGCTGGCCCGCACTTAGGCTTTAGTGATGGGCGCTTGCAGGCGCGGCGGGGCCGGGTCGGTCTGTGTGTAGGTCGTCGCGATTGCCCAACCGGCGAGGCCGAGCAGCACCAGCCAGCTGCCGATCACGCCGGCGACCCGCAGCCGCGACAATTTGTCTTTGTCCATGCCGAAGGCGTGCAGGATGCGGGCCAGGAAGAAGGTGATCGTCGCGATCCACAAAGGCAGCGACCAGACCCCGGCCAGCTCGAGCAGGACGAGCAGGATCAGGAAGACGGGGAGGTTTTCGCCATAATTGGCGTGGGCGCGCATCCGCTTCAGCAGCCCCGGGCTGCCGCCGTCACCGTGCAGGATTTGCTGGGAACGGCGCACTTGCGAGACGCGCAGGCTCAGCCAGATGTGCAAGAGGGCGGCGGCACCCGCGGCGGTCAGCGAAATCGGCAGCAGCATGATCTTCGATCCCCTTGTTCACGCCAACCTTGCATCCCGACCCCGGCGCTTGCAACCGTCGCCGAAATTGCTATAGGCCACGGCCTTCCGCGAGCTACCGGACGAGCAGAGGGTGACGGACCATTTCCGTTGACCGATGCAGCCGCGCTCGCCACATCCACTTGCGAAGAAGATAAGAGGCATAAGCCGCCATGGCCGTTCCCAAAAGAAAAACGTCGCCGTCCAAGCGCGGCATGCGTCGCAGCCACGACGCCATCCAGCCGATGAGCTTTCAGGAATGCCCGAATTGCGGCGAGCTGAAGCTGCCGCACAATCTGTGCCGCGCCTGCGGCCATTATAACGGCCGCGAAGTCCTCACGACCGAGGCTTGAGCCCTGCCCGCGCGCATCGATCAGGGAGTGACCGGTTGATGAGCGGGCCGCGGATCGCAATCGACGCAATGGGCGGCGATCTGGGACCGGAAGCCACGGTCGCCGGAGCCGCGCGCGCCTATAAGCGCCGCAGCGACCTGTCCTTCACCTTCTTCGGCGACGAGGCGAGGATCGCCCCCGAACTGGCCCGCGAAGCCAAGCTGGCGGCGGTCAGCCGGGTCGTGCATTGCGAGGACGCAATCAAGGGCGACGAGAAGCCGACGCAGGCGATCCGCCGCGCCAAGACCACGTCGATGGGCCGCGCCATCGCCGCCGTGAAGGCAGGCGAGGCGGACGCCCTTGTCTCGGGTGGCAATACCGGCGCGCTGATGGCGATGTCGAAAATCGCGCTGAGGACATTGAAGGGCATCGACCGCCCTGCCCTCGCCGGGCTGATGCCCTCGCTCGGCGAGACCGACGCGGTGATGCTCGATCTGGGCGCCAACACCGAAGTCGATGTCACCAATCTCGTCCAGTTCGCGCTAATGGGCGCGGCTTATGCCCGCGTCGTGCTCGAGCTCGAAGAGCCGCGCGTCCGCCTGCTCAATATCGGCAGCGAGGAGCAGAAGGGCACGGGCGATCTGAAGGAAGCGGCGGCGCATCTGAAAGCCGCGGCGGATTCGCTGCGGATGAGCTTCGACGGCTTCATCGAGGGCAACCAGATTTCGCGCGGCGACGTCGACGTGATCGTCACCGACGGCTTTTCCGGCAACATCGCGCTGAAGACGATGGAGGGCACGGCCCGCTATATCGGCGACCTGATCCGCCGCGCCTTCGCCAATTCGATCCGTTCCAAGGTCGGCTTCGCCATCTCGCGCCCGGCGACACAGCTGCTGCGGCACCATCTCGATCCCAACAATCACAATGGCGGCGTTTTCCTCGGCCTGAACGGTCTGGTCGTAAAAAGCCACGGCAGCGCCAACGACATCGGCGTCGCCAATGCGATCCGGGTGGCGGCACGGATGGTGCGGCAGGATCTGATCCGGCGCATCACCGAAGATCTTGCGCAAGTCGGCGGTGCCCCCGCTGCAAAGGCGGATGCATAAGTCCATGAGCAAAGTGCGTCGTTCCGTCATCGCCGGCACCGGCGCGGCCCTGCCGTCGCGCCGCGTGACCAATGCCGAACTGGCGCTCCAGGTCGATACGACCGACGAGTGGATCGTCGAGCGGACCGGCATCCGTGCCCGCCACATTGCCGCCGAGGGGGAGACGACCTCGACGCTGGCGACGGAAGCGGCAAGGAAAGCGCTTGCCGCCGCCGGGCTTGAGGCGAGCCAGATCGGCCTCATCGTGCTGGCCACCGCTACGCCGGACCAGACCTTCCCGGCCAGCGCCACCCGAGTGCAGACCGCGCTCGGCATCGACGATTGCATCGCCTTCGACGTGGCCGCCGTGTGCACCGGCTTTCTCTATGCCCTGTCGGTCGCCGACAATATGCTGAAAGGCGGCATGGCCGAGCACGCCCTCGTCATTGGCGCCGAGACGTTCAGCCGCATCCTCGACTGGGAGGATCGCGCGACCTGCGTGCTGTTCGGCGACGGCGCTGGCGCCTTGGTCTTGAGCGCCCAGGACACGGACGACCAAGGCATTCTCGCCACCCGCCTGCACGCCGACGGGCGCCACAATGATCTGCTTTACGTCGATGGCGGTCCTTCGACGACGGGCACGGTCGGCAAGCTCAGGATGAGGGGCAAGGAGGTGTTCCGGCACGCGGTCACCAACCTCGCTGGGGTGATGGGCGAAGTGCTGGACGCGGCCGGGCACGAGGCTGCGGAGGTCGACTGGGTCGTGCCGCATCAGGCGAACAAACGCATCCTGGACGCGACCGCCAAGAAGCTGGGCCTCGATCCTGCCCGCGTCGTCGTCACCGTCGATCAGCACGCCAACACCTCGGCGGCGTCCGTGCCGCTCGCGCTCGACACCGCCGTTCGCGACGGCCGCATCGCCCGCGGCGATCTGCTGGTGCTGGAGGCAATGGGCGGGGGATTCACCTGGGGTGCGGCGGCAGTTCGTTACTGAGCCGTCATAAACTTGCCGCTGTCTCATTGCGTGGCTGCGGAAACGCGGCTATCCTGTTGGCTTCAACGATCTTTCCGGGCGGGGGCAGGTTATGGCGGACGCAGGCATGGCGAGAAAGCCCGAGGCGGGCACATTGACTCGCGCCGATCTGGCGGATGTCGTGCATAGCGAAATCGGCCTGTCGCGGGCCGAATCCGCCAGCATCGTCGAGCGCGTCCTGCACCATATGTGCGCGGCTCTGTCGGACGGGCAGAATGTCAAGATTTCCGGCTTCGGCAGCTTCATCCTGCGCGACAAGGGGCAGCGGATCGGCCGCAATCCCAAGACGGGCGTGGAAGTGCCGATCGCGCCGCGCCGCGTCCTCACCTTCCGCGCGAGCCAGATCATGCGCGAACGGGTTTCGCGCGCCGGCTAGGGCCGGCGGGCCGGCACATGGCGGGCAAGGGCGCCCAAGCGTTCAGGACCATCGGCGAACTGGCCGAGGAGCTTGGCATCGCGCAGCACATATTGCGCTATTGGGAGACCCGTTTCCCGCAGCTGCGCCCGCTGCAGCGCGCCGGCAACCGCCGCTATTATCGGCCGGACGACGTGGCGCTCGCCAAGCGCATCCACCGCTTGCTGAACCAGGACGGCTATACCATCCGGGGTGTCCAGCAGGTACTCGGCGGCCGGGCCGAGGCATCCCCTTCGCCTCCAGCCGCCCCGAGGGACGCTGCTCCCGCTCCCCTCCCCTCACCTTCCGCGACCTCGGCTCCGGCTGACCCCGGTCGTCTCCGCGAGGTCCGCGACAGTCTGGCCGCGGCCCTGGCCGACAGCGCCTAGCGCGCTTCGAGGAAGGTCCTCAGCTCGCGCTGAAAGGCTTCGGGCGCGTCCCACATGATGAAATGGTAGGCATTGGGCACGTTGGCGATGCGTGCGTTCGGGATGGCGGCGTAAGAGGCGCGATAATATTCGGCCATCTGCGCCTCACTGATCGGGGCGGTGGGATTGCGCGCCCACAGAACGGTGACCGGCACATCGATCCGGCCCAGTTCCGGCATCAAATTGGTGGTGATCAGATCGTACATGCCCTGCCCCGAAACCTTGTCGTCGCTGGCCAAGCCGTGACGGACCGCCAGCGGGCGGAGCGTCTCGGTTCGCACCATCGTGGCGATGGTCGCTTCCTGCTGCTGCGTGCGCTGCGGCTCCTGCGCGGTCGCGATGCCGTTGCGGACCATCTCGGCCATCGGGCGCAGGGTCTCCGCGGTCGCGTCAGGGCCTGCGAACATCGCGCCGAGGAAGGGGAACATGTCGACCACCATGAGCCGCCCGGCGAGGCCCGGGTGACGCGCCGCGACCATCATCCCCCACGTGCCGCCCATCGAATGACCGACGATCGCCGGCCGCTGGAGGCGCGACTCACGAATGTAGCGGGCGATTTCCTCGGCGACCGGCGCGAGCACCGGGCCGTCGGCATTGGCGCCCGCCGGACGCCCGGCAAAGCCGGAGACGTGGACGAGATGATAGCGATAGCCGGGCAGCGCCGCGATCGTGCTGTCCCACACTTCCGGCGAGGAACTGAGGCCTGGGATCAGCACCACGTCCGGCCCCTCGCCACGGACGGTGACGCCGATCCGGTCGCTGCTGAACTGGGCGGAGGCTGGCGCGGCCAGCGCGGCCAAAGCCAGCAGCGGGGCCAGCAGGAAGGAGAGCAAGCGAATCATCGGGAACTCCTTGAATCGTGGGGATTGGGGAAGATCAGTTCGACGGAGACATCAAGCGCCGCGGCGATGCGGTAGGCGAGGTCGAGCGAGGGATCGTGGCGCTCGGTCTCCAGCGCGTTGATCGCTTGCCGGGAGACGCCGGTGCGCTGGGCCAGTTCCTCCTGGGTCAGACCCTGCTCGGCGCGCAGCAGGCGCAGCCGGCTCTTCATGGCCGCGATGACCGGATGAAGGGGCTGACGACCCCGTACATGCCCCAGAATAGCGGATAGACCACCCACATCGGCACGCGCGGCGCGGCGAGGAACTGTTCGGCCAGACCCCACAATACAGCCAGCGTGATCGTCGCGCCGGCCGCGGCAATGCCCTGCTTGACCGTGACGGCGCGAACGAACTCGTCCTGCCCGGCGACCAGGCGATAGGCAGCGACAAACTGCGCCGCGACGCTGATCGCGGCGAGGCCGACGATCGCCGACACGGCAAGGACGCCAAGCTCGGCGGCCGCGGAACTGAAGGACAGAAAGGCGACCGCGGCCAGAAACATCAGCCAATTGGCGGATGACCAGATCACGTACCGTTTCGACCAGAGCTGAACGTCATCCAT
>JBBSLM010000052.1:0-10455 GCA_038255245.1 Sphingomonadales bacterium | reverse complement strand
CCGATCAGCCTGGTTCGCTGCCCGCAGGGGCGCGGCAAGAAATGCTTTTTCCAGAAACATGACAGCGGCAGCTTCGGCGAAGGCGTCCACCACGTCCCGATTCGCGAGAAAGACGGCGGCTCCGAGGATTATCTCTATGTCGAGGATGTCGGAGGGCTGCTCGCCTGCATCCAGATGGGCACGATCGAATTTCACGGCTGGGGCTCGCGCATCGACGATTATGAGAAGCCCGACCGGCTCGTTTTCGATCTCGATCCTGACGAGGGACTCGGCTTCGACGAAGTGAGAAGCGCTGCCCAGGACCTTCGCCGCATCCTGGCCGATATGGGGCTGGCCACTTTCCCGATGGTGACCGGCGGCAAAGGTCTCCACGTCATCGCACCGCTAAAGCCCGAGGCGGCGTGGCCGGAGGTAAAGGACTTCGCCCAGCGCTTCGCCGTGGCGCTTGCAAGCGCGGAGCCCGAGCGCTTCACCGCCAGTCTCGCCAAGGCCAAGCGCAAGGGCCGCATCTTCATCGATTATTTGCGCAACCAGCGCGGCGCGACCGCGGTCATGCCCTATTCGGTCCGCGCCCGCGAAGGCGCACCGGTCGCGGCGCCGATCGCCTGGGACGAACTGGACGAAACGCAGGGCGGCAATCGCTTCTCGATCCGCGACGCCGATATGCTGATCGAACGCGCCGCCAGCCGCGCGCTCCAGGGCTGGGGCGAGGCCAACCAGAAGCTGCCGGACTTCTAGAGCCAGCTCCACAGATAGAGGGCGATCCCAACACTGACCGCCAGCGCGAAGGCGATTCGCAGCACCGAAACCTTGCGTATCGACTCGGTGCCGGCCGGCATCACGCCACTCCCGCTGATCATCGGCCCGACCAGATTGCGCCGCTTGACCAGCGCATAATAGAGCACGGCCGCGATGTGCAGCGCGATCAGCGCGAGCAGCACATTGAACATGAATTCGTGCTGTTCGGTCAGCGTCTCTGCCGTCTCCACGCTGACCAGGGAAGACAGCGGCCCGGCGACCAGCCCGTCATCATCCTCCGCGAACAGGCCGAGCCCGACCTGGATCACCAGCACCAGCAGCATTGCCGCCACGCTCCAGCCGCCCAATGGACTGTGCCCGATCGCGCGCACGCCATCGCCGCGCAAATGGCTCCGTACCCGGCGCGGCCCTTTCAGGAAGCTTGCGAATCGGGCCGTGGAGCTGCCGATCAGGCCCCAGATCAGCCGGAAGGCGATCAGGGCCACCATCACCAGCCCGAGCGTAACGTGCAATGCGGTCTGCTCATTTTCAGCCGTCCACCACATGGCGGGGATCAGCAGCACGATCGCCCAATGGAAAATCCGCGTCGGCCCGTCCCAGATCCGGACCCGTGCCGACGGGGCTTCGGCTGCCGCCGGCTCCCTCATTTCTCGGGCCCGCGATAATCGTCGTGGCAATTGCCGCAGGATTTGCCGAGCGCCTGGACCGCCCCGCTTAAGGCCGCGACGTCACCGGCTTCGGCGAGTCGCCGGAAATTCTGCGCCTGCTGCAGGAAGTTGGCGTGCGCCTCGGCGAACCCCTGCGTATTGGACCAGATTTCCGCCTTTGCACGGCTCTTGGCGTGCACGTCCGGCCCGGAACCAGCCGGGAACCAGGATGGCAGCCGCTCCGCCGACGTCGCCAGGACCTCGGCCTGCTGCCGGATTTGCGCCACGTCCGGCGCGTTGCCCTTCAATTCGCGGTTGATGGCCTTCAGGCTGTCGCCCATCGCCTCGAATCGCTCGTGCCGCAAATCGTAGGCATTCTCGGCGGTGACCGGACCCGCTGGCGCCGTCGCATTCCCGGAAGGTGCCTCCGGGTTAGATGCCGCACCATTGTCCTCGCGTCCATTGCAGGCGGCGACGGCGACGATGGCGGCAAGGCTGGCGACAAGCAAGACAGGCTTCATGCAGATTCTCCATGGATCCGTTTGTCAGCCAATCCATGCCGTCCGCGCCTGCCGCACGCAACGAAAAGGGCGGCGGACCGATGGTCCGCCGCCCCCTGTCGTTCAAGCAATCGCTGTGTCGCGCTTACTTGTTCGCGGCCATATTGCCCTTCACCTGATTGAAGGTGTTGCCGAGCTGGCCGCCGAGGTTCGACATGGCGGTGATGGCGGCAACGGCGATCAGAGCGGCGATGAGGCCGTACTCGATGGCGGTCGCGCCCTTTTTGTTGCGAATGAGCTTGCGAATGGTCTGCATTTCCGGTCTCCTTGGTTCCACTGACGTCTCGTTCCGCCGCCCGCATCCGGTGTAAAATTCGGGATCAGCTGGGACGGAATTTAGTCTTCGGAAGTTGACAAATGTTGAAAGAGAGAAAGTTAACGCTTGGTAACTGCGTTCGATACGTTGTTCCACATAAGGCTCGTCTGATTGGCAACGCCGGTAATGGCGCCGACCATCGCCAGGAAAATCAGCGATAGTATCAGGCCATATTCTACTGCGGTCGCGGCGCGGCGATCCCGGAGCAATCTTTTAAAGCCGCGCATGAAGCTTCCCCGGTCGAACGGCGGAACTGCCGCTCATCGGAGAATTACCCGATCGTGTTTAACGAATTGTAAGCAGATGGCCGGGAAGTGAAAAAAAATCCGACAATGATCGTCGTTGCGGCGGCGCTGGTGGCGGGTGACGGCCGCGTGCTCCTGCAGCAGCGGGCGCCTGGCCGGGCCATGGCCGGCCTGTGGGAGTTTCCCGGCGGCAAGGTCGAGGCAGGCGAGACGCCCGAGGCCGCGCTGGCGCGCGAGCTTCGGGAAGAATTGGGCATCGAAGTTGCAGCCGACTCCCTGATCCCGGCCTGCTTCGCCAGCGCGCCGGTCGGCGAGCGGCACATGATCCTGTTGCTCTATCTTTGCCGCGATTGGCGCGGCGAGCCGAAGCCGCTCGACGCGGAGTGCCTCGACTGGGTCCAACTGGCCGACATGCGCGCCCTCCCGATGCCGCCCGCGGACGAGCCGCTGATCGGCCTGCTCGAGGCCTTGCTCTAGGACTTTGCTTTCAGCGCTTCGCTCAATGACGCCGTGGCGCTGCCGCGTCGCGCCGGCTGCGGCTGATCGGGGGAGGGCGCCCAGCCGCTCAAATGGACGATCTCGAATCGCTCGGTCACGCGGCCATCGGGGTCCGCACTGTCCGAAAAGGCCGCTTGCGCGGCGGCATATCCCATCCGGCCGAACGGCCGGCGTGAGCGGGAGACCAGCAAATTGGTCCAAGCGAGCGCGCGCAAGTCGCCCACGAGTTGCGGCAGGCCGGAATAACGGACGTTGAGCGTCTCGACATCGGCGACCGGCAGGGCGAAGCCGGCCCGGCTCAGCAAGTCTCCCGCCGCGCGCACGTCGATCTGCGGGTGCACATGTGCCGATGCCGGCCGGTCGTCCGCTTCATCGGCGGCCTGCATGGCGCGCTTCAGCCGCGGGAGGCTGCCCGCGCCAACAAAGGCGCCGAGGAACAGGCCATCCGGGCGAAGCAGGCGGCGAATCTGCACGAGCGCGCCGGGCAAGTCGTTCACGCTGTCCAGCACGCCGGCCGACACGATTAGATCGAAGGATTCAGGCATGAAGGACAGGCCGTCCTCCTCGGACTGGCCGCCCCCAGCGTATCCCGCGAAGCCGGCGCCGGCGTCGCAGGCGGTGACCTCGATCCCCCTCAGCCGCAGCGCGCGGGTGAGAAGTGCGGGGCCGCAGCCAAGGTCGAGGGCACGCTCGAACTTGCGCGAAACCAGCGACAGCCGGTCCAGCAAATCGTCGGCCATCCGCCGAAGCAGCGGATTTTCGCCCGCGAGGCCCAATTTCTGGGCGCGATCTCGCCGCGCGCGGCGAAGCGATGCGTCGAACGGCGTGGGGGGAGCTTGATCGGGGCTGTTCATCGCGGCGGACTAGCAGCTTAAGAGAATGCGATCCCGCTTTCCATGTGCCTGTCCTGGCGATAAAACGCCGCGAGGCGCGCGAGTGTATTGCAATGATAATACGCCTGTGCGACAGATCGCGCGGAACCATGGCATTCAATGACCGAACATAATTACGAACAGATGCGCCGCCTCATGGTGGCGAGCCAGCTCCGGACCACCGGGGTCAACGATCCGCGCGTTGTCGTTGCGATGGGCGCGGTGCCGCGCGAGCGCTTCGTGCCGCGCGATCGGGTCGCGACCGCTTATGCCGATGCGCTGATTCCTTTGGCCCGCGGGCGTTCACTCAACACCCCGATGGCGCTGGGCCGCATGCTGACCGAAGCCCGGCTGCAGGGCAGCGAGCGCGCCCTCGTGATCGGCGCCGCGACCGGCTATGCCGCCGCTGTCGTCGCGCTCCTCGCCAAGAGCATGGTGGCGCTGGAAGCGGATGCCGATCTGGCGGCCACGGCGCGACAGGCGCTCGCCGGGAGTAATGTAGAGCTGGTTGAAGGCCCCCTTTCGGAAGGCTGGGCCGCGGCAGCGCCTTATGATTTCATTCTGATCGACGGTGCGGTCGAATTCGTTCCCCAGGCGATCCTGGCTCAGGTCGCCGATGGCGGCCAAGTGGCGGCGGCGATCCTCGACAATGGGGTACCGCGGATCAGCGTCGGCCGGGTCGTCGGCGGTGCGTTCGGCGCGATTGCTTATTCCGACGTGGCGGCGCCAATGCTGCCCGGCTTCACCAAGCCGCGCGAATTCAGTTTCTAAGGGAATATTATGCGAGTGATGCGGGGAGGGTTGCTGGCCGCGGTTGCGGCGACGGCGCTGGTGGCGGGGACCGGCGCTACCGAAACGCTGCGCGAGGCGCTGGAACGGACCTATCGGAGCAATCCGACCTTGATGGCCCAGCGCGAGCGGCTGCGTTCCCTGGACGAGAGCGTCGCGATCGCGCGTGCCGGCCTGCGCCCGCAAGTGTCCGCGACGGGCGGCCTCAATCAGGATCTCTTCAACACCGGTTCGGGCGAGCCGCGCAATTTCAGCGTCGGTCTCGATGTCTCCTATCCACTTTTCAACGGCGGGCGGGTCCGCAACCAGATCGGCGCCGCCGACGCCCGCGTGGAAGCCGGCCGCGCCGACCTCCGTGCCACCGAGGGCGACATCTTCACCGAAGCGGTCGGCGCCTACATGGACGTCATCCGCGACCGTTCGATCGTTGCGCTGAACGAGAATCAGGTCCGCGTCCTGCGCACCAATCTGGAAGCGACGCGCGACCGGTTCGAGGTTGGCGATCTCACCCGGACCGACGTCGCCCAGTCCGAAGCCCGCCTGGCGCTGGCCGAAAGCGCGCTTGCCCTCGCCCAGGGCCGCCTGCGCTCGAGCGAAGAAGGCTTCCGCCGCATCATCGGCGAATTGCCGACCGAACTCGATCCGCCGCCCGTGCTGCCGCGCCTGCCCGAGACGGCGGACGAAGCGGTCGTTATCGCGCTCGAAAACAATCCGGACCTCCGCGCGATCGCGGCCCAGGTTCGCGCCGCCGGCCTCGACATCAGCGTGATCCGCGCGGACCGTTTGCCGACGGTCAACGCGGTCAGTGGCGCGGATTATCTCAACCGGCTCGGCTCCGCCGCCGAATTGCTCGACGGCGCGCCGGTCCCCGGCCAGACCCTGCCCGCCAATGAGGTCGCCGGCGTGTCGGTCGGCGTCACCGCGCGCATCCCCCTCTATCAGGGCGGGTCGGTCGGCGCCCGCGTCCGTCAGGCAAGCGCGATCCGCAGCCAGCTGGTCGAGACGGCGATCGAGGCGGAGCGTCTGGTCATCGCCCGCACCCGCGCCGCCTTTGCCTCCTATCGCGCCGCGCTCGAGGCGATTGAATCGAACACCGTGGCGGTCGCCGCCAACCAGCTCGCGCTGGAAGGCACGCGCGCCGAGAATACGGTGGGCACGCGCAACGTGCTCGACGTGCTCAATGCCGAGCAGGAATTGCTGAACAGCGAAGTGCAGCTCGTGACTGCGCGCCGCGACGCCTATGTCGCCGGCTTCGCGCTCCTCAACGCAATGGGCCGCGCCGAGGCCGATGATCTTGGTCTCGACGGCGGGCCGCTTTACGATCCGCTCGCTTATGGCAACAGCACGCGCGGCAGCATCTCCGACTGGAGCGACGGCGAGGAGCGCGCCCCGGCCTCGACCCGCACCGCGCCGCCGGGCGCGGGCGGCCCGATCGGTCCGCTGATCGGCCCGGTCGATACGCGTCCGCAGCCGCGGCCCAGAAATCCGTGACAGGTCGCATTGAATAAGCGATAGGTTGCAGTTGTATGGGTGACATCCAGCAAGATCCGTCGATGGAAGAGATTCTCGCTTCCATCAAACGCGTTATCCGCGAGGACAATCGCGTGCCGGCGCCGCCGCGTGCGGCAAAGCGTCCGGCGCAGCCAGCCGCGGAAGCGTCAGACGATGACGTGCTGGAACTCGACCAGCCGATGGAACAGCCCGCGACGCTTGCGTCGGACGATGCGGTCGCCGCCAGCCGGCAGTCGCTGGCCGCGCTCAGCAATGTCCGCCCGCCGGCCTCTCCGCCCGTCAGCGAAGGGGGACCGCTGGAAACGGCGGTCCGCGAGATGTTGCGGCCGATGCTGAAGGAGTGGCTGGACGAGCATCTCCCGCAGATCGTCGAGGAACTCGTCACGCGCGAGATTGCCCGCATTTCCGGACGTTAAGCGGCCCATCGCTTGTCGCTTCCGGGCGGCGGTGATACGCCTCTGTCCCATGAAGAAGCTCCTGCTGTGCGGCCTCGCCGCTCTCGCGCTCGCTCCGCTCCCGGCCGCGGCCCGGCCGATGACCGCCACCGACCTGGCCACGATGAAACGGATCGGCGCGCCGACCGTGTCGCCGGACGGCCGCTGGCTGGTCTATCAACTGCGCGAGACCGACTTGGCCGCCAATCGGGGTCGCATCGATTTGTGGCTGCTGGACCTCAGCCGGCCCGCCGCCGCGCCGGTCAAGATTGCCTCGACCGCGCAGCATAACGAACATGACGCCCGCTTTTCCGGCGACGGCCGTTGGCTTTACTATCTGAGCGGCCAGTCGGGCTCTGAACAGGTCTGGCGCGTCTCGCTCCCCAATGGCCGCCCGCAGCAGGTGACCAGCGTGAATGGCGGCGTCTCGGGCTACCTCCCGGCGCCGAGCGGCGACCGCATCGCGATCTGGGCCGATCGCGACCAGCGTTGCGGCGACCTTGCCTGCAACGGCGTGCCGGAAGCACCGGAAGGGCAGGGCAGCGCCCGCGCCTATGACGAGATTTTCGTGCGCCACTGGGATTCGTGGGAGACCCCGAACACTTTCTCGCGCATCTTCGTCCTGCCGCTCGGCCGCGACGGGCGCGCGACAGGCAACGGCACGCCCGTCGCGCCGAGCCTGCGTGGCCACGCCCCGACCCGCCCGTTCGGCGGCGCGGAAGAAATCGCCTGGAGCCCCGACGGGCGCACCCTGTTCTTTACCTTGCGTGAGGCGGGCCGGGCCGAGCCGACCTCGACCAACCTCGATATCTACGCCGTCCGCGACGGCGCCGCGCCGGAGAACCTCACCCAGGCCAACCAGGCAACGGACACCGGACCGGCCGTCTCGCCCGATGGCCGCTGGCTCGCCTACACCGCGATGGCGCGGCCGGGTTACGAGGCCGACCGGCAGATCATCTACCTGCGCGACCTGCAAAGCGGCCAGATTCGCGCGCTGACCTCGAACTGGGATCGCTCGGTCGGCTCGATCGCGTGGGCGCCGGATGGCCGCAGCCTGTTGGTCACGGCGCAGGACACGCTCGATACGCCGCTCTTTCGCGTCGATGTCGGCAATGGCCGTGTCTCGCGGCTGACGCAGGCGGGCACGGTCGGCAACGTCACGCCGCTGGCGGACGGCTCAATCATTTACACGCTGAACAGCGTGGAAGCGCCCGATGACATCTGGCGGCTTCCGGCCCGCGGCGGCAATGCGCAGCGCCTGACCTCAATCAACGCGGCGCTGCTCGCCGAGCTCGATCCGGTTTCCTACAGCCGCTTCAGCTTCCGTGGCGCCGGCGGCGACCGGGTGTGGGGGCAGATCGTCAAGCCGACCTCGCGCAGCCGTACCTTGCCGGTCGCCTACATTGTCCACGGCGGACCGCAGGGCAGCTTCAACAACAGCTGGTCCTATCGTTGGAACCCGCGGCTCTTCTCGGCCCCCGGCTACGCTTCCGTCTCCGTCGATTTCCACGGTTCCACCGGCTACGGCCAGGCCTTCACCGACTCGATCAACCGCGACTGGGGCGGCAAGCCGCTCGAGGATCTGCGCCTCGGCCTCGCCGCCGCCGGCCGCGAGGACCCCCAGCTCGACACCGCCAATGCCTGCGCCCTCGGCGGCTCCTATGGCGGCTATATGGTCAACTGGATCGCCGGCAATTGGCCGGAAGGGTTCAAGTGCCTGGTCAGCCATGCCGGCATCTTCGACACAAGGGTGATGGCCTACGAGACCGAGGAACTCTGGTTCACCGAGTGGGAAAATGGCGGCGTGCCGTGGGAGCGCCGCGCGGCCGAGACGCTGGAGCGGTGGAACCCGATCCGCTTCGTCGACCGCTGGCGCACGCCGATGCTCGTCATCCACGGCGAGCGCGATTTCCGCATCCCGTACAGCCAGTCGCTCGCCATGTTCAACGCGCTCCAGCGCCGCAACATCGGCTCACGCCTGGTCGTCTATCCGGACGAGAATCACTGGATCCTGAAGCCGCAAAACTCGATCCAATGGTATCGCGAGGTCCACGGCTGGCTGCAGCAGCATCTGCAGCCGGGGGCGGGGCCGATCATGAGCGAAGGCCGCCCGCGCCAGTAAGCGCGCTAGTAAGGACTTGGCCTCTACCGCGCCCTGCGGTTAAGCGCGCGGCATGAGTGAACTCCCCAAGACGTTCGATCCGGCCGAGATCGAGGCCCGCTGGTATCAACATTGGGAGGCGAATGGCCTGTTTCGGCCCGAGCGGCCCGGCGCGGAGCCGTGGACGATCGTCAATCCGCCGCCGAACGTCACCGGCTCGCTGCACATCGGCCACGCGCTCGACAACACTTTGCAGGACGTGCTGACTCGCTACGAGCGGCTGCGCGGCAAAGACGCCTTGTGGGTGGTCGGCATGGACCATGCCGGGATTGCGACGCAGATGGTGGTCGAGCGCCAGCTCGAGGAGCGGCAGGACAAGCGCACCAATTACAGCCGCGAGGAATTCGTCGCCAAGGTCTGGGACTGGAAGGCGGAGAGCGGCGGCGCGATCATGGGCCAGCTCAAGCGGCTCGGCTGCTCGATGGACTGGGCGAATGAGCGCTTCACGATGGACGAGGGCTTTTCGAAGGCCGTCCTGAAGGTGTTCGTCGATCTCTACAATCAGGGGCTGATCTACCGCGACAAGCGCCTGGTGAACTGGGATCCCGGCCTCGGCACCGCGATCAGCGACCTCGAAGTCGAGACCCGCGAGGTGAAGGGCAGCTTCTGGCAAATCCGCTATCCGCTGGCGGACGGATCGGGATCGATCATTGTCGCGACGACGCGGCCGGAGACGATGCTCGCCGACATGGCGGTGGCGGTGCATCCCGAGGATGCACGCTATCAAGGCATGATCGGCAAGCAGGTCAGGCTGCCGATCACCGGGCGCCTGATCCCGATCATCGCCGACGAACATGCCGACCCCGAACTGGGCTCCGGCGCGGTGAAGATCACGCCGGGCCATGATTTCAACGATTTCGAAGTGGGCAAGCGCGCCGGGTTCAAGGCCGGCGAGATGCTCAACATGCTCGATGCCAAGGCGCGGGTGGTGCAGACCTCGGACGGGCTGATCCCCGACGACCTGCACGGGCTGAGCGTGGCCGACGCACGCAAGGCGGTGGTCGAGCGGCTGAAGGCGGACGGCGTCCTGGTGCCGCACGTCGACAAGGACGGCGTCGAGCATGACGCCGAGCCTCGCACGATCCAGACCCCGTTCGGCGACCGCTCCAACGCGGTGATCGAGCCGTGGCTGACCGACCAATGGTATGTCGACGCCGAGACGCTGGCGAAAGCGCCGATCGAGGCGGTCCAGTCGGGCGCGATCAAGATCGTGCCGAAGACGTGGGAGAAGACGTTCTTCAACTGGATGGAGAATATCCAGCCTTGGTGTGTGTCGCGCCAGTTGTGGTGGGGGCATCGGATACCGGCTTGGTTTGGGCCGGAGATCAATCGTGAGGCCGGAACTATCACCTACGAACTCCATCGCGACGACGGCGGGGAGTTGTTGCACGGCGGCAAGGTGTTCGTTGCGCTCGACGAAGCCGCGGCTGTCGTGGCGGCGAAGGAATATTATGGCGACCTCGAAGTCTTCGTGAGCGAGGGGCCATTGGCGGACACCGTGGATGGCGCGGTTCCGATCTGGCAGGACCCCGATGTTCTCGACACTTGGTTCTCCTCCGCGCTCTGGCCGTTCGCGACCATGGGCTGGCCGGAGGATTCCGACCCCAAGCTCCACGGCCGCTACCCCAATGATGTGCTGATTTCCGGCTTCGACATCCTGTT
>JBBSLM010000051.1:0-10462 GCA_038255245.1 Sphingomonadales bacterium | reverse complement strand
TCGCCCTCGCCGACGATCGGGTGGTAGAGCTGGCTGATCTGATAGCCCTGCGGCAGATCCGGGTAGAAATAATTCTTCCGGTCGAAGCGCGACCAGGCGTTGATCTGCGCATTCAGCGCCATGCCGGTGCGGACGGCCTGCCGCACACATTCGCCGTTCAGCACGGGCAGCATGCCGGGCATGGCCGCATCGACCAGGCTGACCTGGCTGTTCGGCTCCGCGCCGAATTCGGTCGAGGCGCCGGAGAAGAGCTTGGCGTTGGAGACGACCTGGGCGTGAACCTCGAGGCCGATCACAACCTCCCATTCGCCGGTGGCGCCGTGGATTCGATACAAGCTCATTGGGACCCGCCCCTCGCTACACGGCGAAACCAGAAAGCACCCGGCTCCGCCTCCGGATTAAGCGCAAGCATCGGGCAGGCCGCGGCCATCGCCCCGAAATGGTTGTGCTTGAGCCAATTCAGGGCGCTGACGATCTCGAACTCTTGGTTATAGGCCAGAAAGGCCTCGAGCAGATACTGCTCGTTCCACAGCCGCCGCTCGCCGCGCAGCCAGGGCTCTGGATAGTCGCACGGGGTGAAGATGTCGTGGACGTGGATGAGCACGCCGGCGGCGAGGCGCGGGACGATCTCCTGATATTCCCTGAGCACGTCGCCCCGCGGACGAAGCACGTGCGAACTGTCGATGAACAATATGTCGTGGGCCTCGAGCCGGTCGAAGAGCGCCAGCTCGATCTGCTCGACCCGTTCCCTCAGGACGGTCACGCCGATCCGCTCCAGCCAGGGCACCTCGTAGGGCTCGATGCACAAATGCTCGCACTCGTAGGCGGGGTCCGTGACCCGGTTCGCCCCGATCGCGAGGCGAGCCATCAGGGTCGAGTAGCCGGAGCCGATTTCGTAGATCCGCTTCGGCTTATGCAGGCGGATCATGTTGTAGAGCATTTCGGCATCGCCGAATCCGTACATTTGATTGCGGTAGCCAAACTGGCCGGGGCCGCCTGCCTCGACCGGGATGGCGGTCAGTTCGGCCTGGAAGTTGCAGCGGCTCAGCAGCTCGAGCTGGGCAGCGGGCCGAAAGTCTATGCCTGGCAAGTTGCGCTCGCCGGTGGTGACGGCGGGCAGATCGCTTTCCCGGTAGGTCGGCTCGTAATAATGGGCGCTCCGCAACTGGAAGCCGGCGCGGTCGGAAAAGCGCTGGAACCGGACCAGCCCGGGCCGGTGATTGGCGATGAAGCAGAGCGCCGGGGATGCCGCAGCTCCGAACGCGGTCGCGCCATAGTCGGCGAGGGTCAGTTTCCAGCCCATCTTACCACCAGGATCCGGGCCGATGCGTGAAGCCGCTGCGTTCCTCCAGCGCCAAGCCGGCGTTCAACACACCCTGCTCGTCGAAGGCGCGGCCGATGAGCTGGAGGCCGAGCGGGAGGCCCTGCGCGTCGAGGCCTGCCGGGACCGACATTGCGGGCAGGCCGGCGAGGCTGGCGGGGACCGCGAAGACGTCGTTCAAATACATGGCGAGCGGGTCGCTGCTCTTGTCGCCGAGCGCGAAGGCGGCGCTCGGGGCGGTGGGGGTGAGGACCAGGTCCACCTGCTCGAACACCGTCTCGAAATCGCGCGCGATCAGGGTGCGGACCTTCTGCGCCTGGTTGAAATAGGCGTCGTAAAAGCCGGCCGAGAGCACGTAGGTGCCGATCATGATCCGGCGCTTCACCTCGGCGCCGAAGCCGTCGTGGCGGGTGGCGGCGTACATATTGTCGATGCCGCCTTCGCTCGCTCCGCGCTTGCCGTAGCGGACGCCGTCATAGCGGGCGAGGTTGGACGAGGCCTCGGCCGGGGCGATGATGTAATAGGTCGGCAGCGCGTATTTGGTGTGCGGCAGGGAGACCTCGACGATCTGCGCCCCCGCATCGCGCATCCGCTCGATGCCCTGCTCCCAGACCGCATCGATCTCGGCGGGGACGCCGTCGATGCGATATTCCTTCGGGATGCCGATGCGCTTGCCGCGGATGTCGCTGTCGAGCGCGGCTTCCCAATTGGGCACCGGCAGGTCGAGCGAGGTCGAATCCTTCGGGTCGAAGCCGCTCATCGCCTCCAGCAGGATCGCACAGTCGCGCACGTCGCGCGCCATCGGGCCGGCCTGGTCGAGCGAACTGGCGAAGGCGACGATGCCCCAGCGCGAGCAGCGGCCATACGTCGGCTTGATGCCGCTGATGCCGACGAAGGCGGCGGGCTGGCGGATCGAGCCACCCGTGTCGGTCCCGGTGGCGCCCGGGCAGAGCCGCGCGGCGACCGCCGAGGCGCTGCCGCCGGAGCTGCCGCCGGGCGCGAGCGGAGCATTGCCGCCGTCGCTGCGCCGCCAGGGCGAGATGACCGGGCCATAGGCGCTGGTCTCGTTGGACGAGCCCATCGCGAACTCGTCCATGTTCAATTTACCGAGCATGCCCGCGCCGGCCTCGAACAATTTGCCGCTGACGGTGCTCTCATAGACCGGCTTGAAGCCGCCGAGCATGTTGCTGCCGGCGGTGGTCTGCACGCCCTTGGTCGCGAACAGATCCTTGATGCCGAGCGGGACGCCGGAGAGCGGCTTCAAGTCGGCGGACGCGCGGGCCGCGTCGGCGGCGTCGGCGGCGGCGAGCGCATGCTCGGGCGTCGTTACGACGAAGGCGTTGAGCGCCCTGCCCTTTTCGACATTGGCGTTGAAGGCGGTCGCCACTTCGCGCGCGGAGAAGGTGCCGTCGCGGACGCCGTCGCGGATCGCGGCGACGGTGAGATCGGTGAGATCGGTCACAAGCTAACCTTCGTCATTCCCGCGAAAGCGGGAATCCCGCTGACTTTGGCGGAGACGGAAAGAAGAAGCGGGATCCCCGCTTTCGCGGGGATGACGGGAGTTAAGGTCATTCGATCACCTTCGGCACGGCGAAGAAGCCGTGTTCGGCATTGGGGGCGTTGGCGAGGACGGCGTCGCGCTGGCCGCCGTCATTGACGATATCGTCGCGCAGGCGAAGCTGGTTCGGGATCACCGCGGTCATCGGCTCGACACCGGTGACGTCGACCTCTTGCAATTGCTCGATCCAGCCGAGAATGTTGTTCAATTCGGGCTCGAGCGCCGCCACTTCGGCATCGCTCACGGCGATGCGCGCCAGCTTGGCGATATGGCGTACGGTTGCGGTATCGACAGACATGAAGAACTCTTGGTTGAGCGGGATCGCGGAGCGATCCCTGGGCTGCTAGCAGTGGTGCTGCGGTGCGGCAAGGTGAGCGAATCACTAGACGCGCGGCTTTTACTGTCTTATGTGGCTAATACAGTAACAGGGGAATGACATGCGCCTTCTGATCACCGCCGCCTTGCTCTCGACTTCCGCAATCGCCGCCGCGCAACCGCAGCCCGCGCCGGCGGCCGCAGCCGTGAACCTGCCGCGTTACGACGCGCGCACTTTCTTCGAGACGACTGCTTACGGCATGGCCTCGTCGGACGGGATCGCCTTCTCCAGCGACGGCCGCAATGTGCTGATCAGTTCGGACAAGAGCGGCGTGTTCAACGTCTATGCGCTGCCGGTCGCCGGCGGCGAGCCGGTGCAGATTACCCGATCCACGACCAATGCGACGACCGCGCTCAGCTATTTTCCGAACGACGACCGCATCCTGTTCACCGCCGATCAGGGCGGCAATGAGCTGAACCACGTCTATGTCCGCCTGCCTGACGGGACCGAGCGCGACCTGACGCCCGGCGAGAATCTGAAGGCCGGCTTCGTCGGCTGGAGCGCGGACGGGCGGACTTTCTATCTGTCCAGCAACGAGCGCGACCGGGCCGCCTTCGACATCTATGCTTACGACGCGACCAGCTATGAGCGGCGGTTGATCTACACCAATCCAGGCGGCTTCTTCCCCGGCGAGGTGTCGCGCGACGGGCGCTATGTCGTCCTGACCAAGGACAATAGCAGCGCCGATAGCGACGTTTATCTGGCGACGGTCGGCGACACTGCGGCGCCGCGCCACATCACCCCGCACCAGGGCAATGTCGCGTTCGGTGCCTATGGCTTCACGCCCGACAGCCAGACGTTGATCTACGGCAGCAACGAGACGAGCGAATTCGGCCAGGCGATCGCCTATAATATCGCCAGCGAGCAGCGCACGCCGTTGGTCGCGGCGGATTGGGACGTGAGCTATGTCGGTTATTCGCCGACCGGGCGGTACCGCACCCACGCGGTCAATGCCGATGGGCTGACCCAGCTCACCATCCTCGACACGCGTTCGAATCGCGAAGTGACGCTGCGCGGCATTCCGCAGGGCATGGTTGGCGGCGTGCGGTTCAACCGCGACGAGACGCGCATCGCCTTCACCGTCGCGTCGGATACGTCGCCGAGCGATATTTTCGTGGCGGACCTCGCCACCGGCCAGGCGCGCCGGCTGACGACGGCGCTCAACCCGGCGATCGACGAGCGGCAGCTGGTCACCGCGACGGTGGCGCGCTTTGCCTCCTATGACGGGCGGCAGATCCCCGGCATCCTCTACCGTCCGCGCGAGGCGAGCGCGGCCAATCCGGTGCCGGGCATCGTGCTGGTCCATGGCGGACCGGGCGGGCAGAGCACGCGCGGCTATTCGGCGATGGTCCAGCACCTCGTGAACAATGGCTATGCGGTCTACGCGATCAATAATCGCGGCTCGTCCGGCTACGGCAAGACCTTCTTCCACCTGGACGACCGGCGGCATGGCGACGCCGACCTGAAGGACGTGGTCGCGTCGCGCGACTGGCTGGCCGGGCAGGATTGGGTGTCGGACCGGATCGCGGTGATGGGCGGCTCCTATGGCGGCTACATGACCGCCGCGGCTTTGGCCTTCCATCCGACGACGTTCGACGCGGGCGTGAACATTTTCGGCGTCACCAACTGGGAGCGGACGCTGAATTCGATCCCGGCCTGGTGGGGGGCGCAGCGCGCCGCTCTGTTCGACGAAATGGGCGATCCCGCGACAGACGCGGAACGGCACCGGGCGATTTCGCCGCTCTTCCATGCGGAGCGCATTCGCCGGCCCATGCTGGTCGTGCAGGGAGCCAACGATCCGCGCGTCCTGCAGGTCGAAAGTGACGAACTGGTCGCCGCGGTCCGGCGCAACAATGTGCCGGTGGAATATGTGCTCTTCCCCGACGAAGGCCATGGCTTCCTGCGCAAGGAAAATAGGGTGCGGGCGTCGGAGGCCTATCTGACCTTCCTGAACCAGCATTTGCGGCGGTGAATTAATCCTCCCCTCGTTTTCGAGGGGAGGGGGACCGCTCGCGAAGCGAGTGGTGGAGGGGCCGGCCGCGCTCTTGCGCGGACGGTGGCGACCAAGAACCTCGCTTCGCTCGGCCCCTCCACCATGCTGCGCATGGTCCCCCTCCCCGGCAAATGCCGGGGAGGATCATGGACCCTTGCATCCCCGCCCCGCTTCGGCTTGAGGGGCGGCCATGGCCAAAAGACGGCGGAGTCCCGCGACGAAATTCCTGTGGTTTGTCGCGATCGTCACCATGCTCTTCATCGCTGGCGCGATCCTCTACCGGACCTTTCAGGCGCAGCTGCTGAAATGGGTGCTCGTGCCGAGCGCCGAGTTCGCCGAGGTGCCGATGCCGAGCGGCAGCTCCTATGCCGACGCGAGCATGTGGATCGCGCGGCCGGGGACGCCCAACGATCCATCGAAATGGCGGCCGCGGGACATGGCGGAGCCGGCGCCGCCGCGCGCTTCGGTTTTCTTCATCCACCCGACTTCCTTCCTGGAGAAAAGCGCGTGGAACGGGCCGATCGACCATGAGGAAGCGGCGTGGCGGGCGGGCGTGTTCGTGCAGAGCCAGGCGAGCGCCTTCAACGGCGTCGGCGAAGTGTGGGCGCCGCGCTACCGGCAGGCGACCTTCGGCGCCTTCCTGACCGACGATCCGAACGCCACCCGCGCGCTCGATTTCGCCTATCGGGACGTGCTGGAGGCCTTCGAGCAATTCCTTCGCGAGGCGCCGGCCGACCGGCCGATCATTCTCGCCGGGCATAGCCAGGGCAGCTATCATCTGACCCGTTTGCTGCACGAGCGGATCAAGGGGCGGCCGGAGCAGGCGCGGATCGCGGCGGCCTATGTGATCGGCTGGCCGCTTTCGACTACAGTCGATCTGCCCGAACTGCCCCTCCCCGCTTGCGCGCGCGCCGGCCAGGCGGGTTGCATCCTGTCGTGGATGAGCTTCGCCGAGCCGGCGGATCCGGCGATGATCGTGGAGACGTGGGACCGTACGACCGGACTGAACGGTCAGCCGCGGCACGCGACGCCGATGCTGTGCGTCAACCCGCTAACCGGCAACCAGGGCGATGCGGCGGAGGCCGCGGCCAATCGCGGCACGCTCATCCCCAATGACGACCTGACTGACGGGACCTTCGTCGCGGGCGCGGTGCCGGCGCGGTGCGACGAGCGCGGCTTCCTGCTGATCGGCGGGAATCCGCCGGAAATGGGCAGCTACGTGCTGCCCGGCAACAATTATCACGTCTACGATTACACCTTGTTCTGGACCAATTTGCGCGCCGACGCGGAGGCGCGCCTGGCGACGTTCCTGTCCCGGTGATCACCACTTCGGCCACGGAGTTTCGGCAGGCGCTGCCGCAAGCCGGACGGCTGATGGGGCTCGATGTCGGGACCAAGACGATCGGGGTCGCGCTGTGCGATGCGAGCTGGACGATCGCGACGCCGGCGGAATTGATGCATCGCGGCAAGTTCGGGCATGATCTGGCCAAGCTGCGGGCGTTGGTCGAGGCCCAGAGCGTGCGCGGCCTCGTCATGGGCCTGCCGCTCAATATGGACGGCAGCGATAGCCCGCGCACTCAGTCCACCCGCGCCTTCGCCCGCAACGCCGCGCCGCTCGGGCTGCCGATCCTGCTATGGGACGAGCGCTGGTCGACGCAGGCCGTGACTCGCACCTTGCTCGACGCCGACGCCAGCCGCGCGCGGCGGGCCGAACTGGTCGACAAGATGGCTGCGGCTTACATCCTGCAGGGCGCGATCGATGCACTGGTGGGGGTCGGCTGATGAGCCTTTTGCTTTCCGTCGATGTCGAGGCGAGCGGGCCGGCGCCGATGCACGGCGACATGATCAGCTTCGCCGCGGTGGTGATCGAGGACAATCTCGACCGGCATTTCTCGTCTGGCAACATGCGGCCGGAATGCGAGCATTATTGGCCGGAAGCCTATAATGCGATCGGCATGACCCGCGAGCAGCATCTCGCCGCGCCGCACTCGATCCGCGAGCGCATGCTGGCCTTCGTCGACTGGCTGGATGGGCTGCAGGACAGCAAATATACGATGGTCAGCGACAATCCCGGCTTCGACTTCCAGTGGATGAATTTCGAGCTGCTGAACCATACTGGCCAGCAGCTCCTGGGCTTCTCCGCGCGGCGGATCGGCGACGTCTGGTCGGGTCTGCGCAAGCGCCCGATGGAGACGGTGTCGTGGCGCCGTTACCGGGTCACTCCGCACGACCACGACCCGCTGAACGACGCGATGGGCAATGCCGAGGCCTGGCTGGAGATGTGGCGGCAGCACGGCTGACGGCCAGCGCTCAGCTCTCCCCGAGCAACTTGGCCGCTCCGATGATCACGACCACGGGAAGGTTATAGGCCATGTGCAGCGCCCAGGCGGTGGCGAGGCCGTGCCTAATCCTGGCATAGCCCCATAGCCACCCGCACAGCACTAGCGGCATGGCCATCACCAGCGGCAGCACCAGCGACCCGCTCCCGAAATTCGAGACATGGAGCAGCCCGAAGACGATCCCCTGCCCCCAGAACATCAAGGGAAAGAGGCGCCGGAACCCGCCAACCGGGGCTTGCGGCAGCGCCCAACGCGCGATGAGAAACGCGCAGCCTGCGATAGCGGCGATCACGACGGTCGGCGCCGGCGCGCGGCCGGACAGCAGCCACAGGCCACCGAACCAGATGACAAGGAAGGCCGCGCTCCCGACGAGCGCGGCCGGCGATCCGAGCAGCCAGCCACGGAAGATCACTTCCTCGACGAGCGGGCCGAGGATTAGGATCGAGAGGATCAACGGGACGAGCGGCTGATCGAGCACGCCGCTCAAGCCCTCGCCCGGCGCCGGGCCGCCCAGCAACAATAGGGGTAGCGCGGCGATGGCGGCCAGCGCGGTCGCCGCATAGCAATACGCAAGGAGCCAGAACGCGTTGGTGATGCGCGGCGGCGGATCGGACAGGGTCGGCCTGACCAGGAAGCCGGCGAACTGGCGCCAAGCCTGCCACCCGGAGCGCCAGAGATCGGCCAAGCGTCCCGCCACGTTCAAGTTCGAAACCCTCGCAGCGGCCGTGAGCGGACGGGACAGGAAGCGTGGTGGGCGCGACAGGGATTGAACCTGTGACCCCACCCGTGTGAAGGGTGTGCTCTACCGCTGAGCTACGCGCCCACGCTTCGGGAAGGCGGCCAAATGGAGCCGACCGGCTTGTCGGTCAAGAGGAAAGCGGAGGCCCGTCTCAGGCGTTGACCGAGTCCTTCAGGCCCTTGCCGGGCTTGAACTTGGGCTGGGTCGATTCCTTGATCTGCATCGGCTCGCCGGTGCGGGGATTGCGGCCGGTCGAGGCCTTGCGCTGCGAGCAGGAGAACGTGCCGAAGCCCACCAGGCGGACTTCGTCGCCCCGCTTGAGGGCGTCGCTGATCGTGTCGAACACAGCCTCCACCGCGCGTGACGCTTCCTGCCTGCCGAATCCCGTCGTCTCGGCGACCTGACCGATCAGCTCCTGCTTGTTCATCTGGTCCGCACCCCTGCTGCCAATTATCCTCGGAAATCTGCGCCCGAAGAGTCGTTAAATGACAACAGCGCGACGCCAGAGTCAAAGGGAAAGGCGGTCTATCCGCCCCGCGCCTGGCTAGAGAGACCGCTCAATACTTTCAGCGCGCGAAGAATCAGTGGCGAACAGAAACCCCGCCATGATCGTCGCCGACCGCCAGTTCGGAAGGCGGCACCGCGGCCAGTTCATCCGCCTCGCTCCACTCGATCGGCACGATCGGCGTCGCGAGCGCGTGCACCAGCACTTCGTCGACATGGGACACCGGCACGATCTCCAGCCCTTCGCGGATGTTGTCCGGAATCTCGGCCAGATCCTTTTCATTCTCGGCGGGAATCAGCACCTTATTGATGCCGCCGCGCAGGGCCGCGAGCAATTTTTCCTTCAGCCCGCCAATCGGCAGCACCCGGCCGCGCAGCGTCACTTCCCCGGTCATCGCGACGTCGCGGCGGACGGCGATGCCGGTGAGGGTCGAAATGATCGCGGTGACCATGCCGATGCCGGCGGACGGACCGTCCTTAGGCACCGCGCCCTCGGGCAGGTGGACGTGGATATCCTTGCGCGAGAAAAGGCTCGGCTTGACGCCGTAAGCGGGCGCGCGGGCGCGGACGAAGCTGAAAGCGGCCTGCACCGATTCCTGCATCACTTCGCCAAGCTTACCAGTGGTCTTGATCAACCCCTTGCCGGGCGTGGTCACGGATTCGATGGTCAGCAATTCGCCACCCACTTCGGTCCAGGCCAGGCCGGTGACGGCGCCGATCTGGTCCTCGTCCTCGCCCATGCCGTGGCGGAATTTCCGCACCCCGGCGAAGTCGGCGAGATTTTCGGCCGTGACAATGACCGCGGCGCCCTTCCCTTCCAGGATGTGGCGCAGCGCCTTGCGCGCTAGGCGGGCGATCTCGCGCTCCAGCGTCCGCACGCCGGCCTCGCGGGTGTAATAGCGGATCAGGTCGCGCAGGCCGTCTTCGGTCAGCGTGAATTCGCCATCCTTCAGGCCGTGGTCGCCAATCTGCTTGGCGATCAGATGGCGCTTGGCGATCTCGACCTTCTCGTCCTCGGTATAGCCTTCGAGCCGGATGATCTCCATCCGATCGAGCAACGCCTGCGGCAGGTTC
Source organism: Sphingomonadales bacterium (assembly GCA_038255245.1). GTDB lineage: Bacteria > Pseudomonadota > Alphaproteobacteria > Sphingomonadales > Sphingomonadaceae > Allosphingosinicella. Next base: position 558 of record JBBSLM010000051.1, on the reverse strand, counting down.
AGTGAGTTCGCGGTGGTGACGAACATGATGTCGCTGAGGTCGTAATCCAGCTCCAGATAATGGTCCTGGAACTTGCTGTTCTGCTCCGGGTCCAGCACCTCCAGCAAAGCCGAGGCGGGATCGCCGCGAAAATCCTGGCCGAGCTTGTCGATCTCGTCGAGCAGGAAGAGCGGATTGCTGCTCCCGGCCTTCTTCAGATTGGTGATGATCTTGCCCGGCAGGGAGCCAATGTAAGTGCGGCGGTGGCCGCGAATTTCGGCCTCGTCCCGCACGCCGCCCAAGGACTGGCGCACGAACTCGCGGCCCGTCGCACGCGCGATCGAGCGTCCGAGTGAGGTCTTGCCGACGCCGGGCGGGCCGACCAGGCAAAGGATCGGGCCTTTTAGCTTGTTTACCCGCGCCTGCACGGCGAGATACTCGACGATCCGCTCCTTCACCTTTTCGAGGCCATAATGGTCCTCGTCGAGGATCCGCTCGGCTTCGGCGATGTCGTGCTTGAGTTTCGACTTCTTGCCCCACGGGAGCCCGAGCAGGACGTCGAGATAATTGCGGCTGACC
>JBBSLM010000050.1:0-10499 GCA_038255245.1 Sphingomonadales bacterium | reverse complement strand
CCACGACGCTTCCGCCGCCTCGCGATTGTAGCGGGCGGTTGAGGTATCGTTGTGAAAAGCATGCTCGGTGCCGGGATAGGTGATCGACCTCACGTCCTTACCCGCCGCCTGTGCCGCCGCGAGATAGGGGGCCGCCGTTGTATTCACCCGCTCGTCGCGTTCGGCGAGCAGCACCAGCAAGGGCGATTGCAGCCGCGTCGCTTCCGCCGGCGCCGGAGCGGGGCCGTAATAGGATACGCCGGCGGCGATGGCCGTGCCCGCGGCCAAGGTGACGCGGTGGACCATCATGCCGCCCCAGCAGAAGCCGGTGATCCCCACCTTGCGTCCCCCGCCGGCGAGGATGCTTGCGACCGCGGCGCCGTCGGCCACAGCCTGCGGCAGATCGAGCGCGCCGATCAGTTCGCGGGCGCGATCCTCATCGGCGGGCGTGCCGCCGGCCGGGCTGAGGAAATCGAGTGCATGCGCTTCATAGCCCGCCAGCGCGACCCGCCGGGCGACATCGCGGATGTGCGGGGTGAGGCCGCGATTTTCGTGGACCACGATCACCGCGGGACGATCCGATGCCCCGCGCGGGCGGACGCGATAGCTGGCGATCCGCCGGTCGGCGGCGACGGGCAGGCTGACTATCGCCGCATCGATCCGGCGATCGTCGTCCGCCACAAGCGGCGCCGCGCTCGCGTTGCCCGGAATGCCCGCCAGCAATGCGCTGGCGGCCGCCGCGCCGCCTGCGACGCGGGTCAGTTCCGCCATGAAGGTGCGGCGATCCATGCCGCCGTGGGTGAAGGCGTCGTAAAGGCGGATCGCCGCGCGCTGTTTGTCCTCGCTCATGGCATCAAGCGGTCGGCTGCGCGGGCTGGGGCATTTGCGGGGGCGTGACCTTGGCCATGTCCGCATCGTCGATCGCGGCCGCGCGCTTCGCCGCCTCGCGCTGGCTGAGCCGGGCGGAATAGGCCTCGAAGGCCGGCCGCTTCTCCATCGTGCCGAACTGAAGCCCCCAGCCGATCTGCGCGCCGACATAGACGTCGGCGGCGGTGAATTGCTCGCCGCAAAGATAGGCCGGGCCGGACACCGCGCTCTCCAGCGCGTCCATCACGCTTTCGAACGTGCCATAGCCCGCCATCATGGCCTTGTCGGCCGGCGCGAGCAGGCCCATTGCCTTGCCGGTGACGGCGCTTTCCAGCGGGCCGGCCCCGAAGAACAGCCAGCGGTAATACGTGCCGCGCTCCGGCGCGCCGTGGGCAGGGGCGAGCCCGGCCTGCGGGAAAGCGTCGGCCAGATAGGCGCAGATCGCCGCGCCTTCGGTCACCACCACTTCGCCGTGACGGATCGCGGGCACCTTGCCCATCGGGTTGATCGCCAGATAATCGGCGCTCTTCATCGTCGTGCCATAGTCCAGCAGAACCGTCTCGTACGGTTCACCGACCTCCTCCAGCATCCAGCGGGCAATCCGGCCGCGCGACATCGGGTTGGTGTAAAAGGTCAGGCTGGTCATGGACTGCTCCTCGTGCCGTCGTCGGGCCGTGACCACCCTAGCCGCCCTGTGACCCTTTCTTAAGCTCGAAATGCGATAGGCGTTCCGCGAAATTGGGGGTGATGATGGACGCCGCGCGCGGACAGTTCAGCGATCCGGCGGTCGAACGCGCGTTCCGGCTGAGCGAGCGCGCGTCCCGCGTCGGCATGGTCCGGCTCTACGGCGTCATCACCTTCGCGGTGATGCTGGCTTATGCGCTGATCAACCCGCTCTTCTTCAGCCACGCCGATCAGGTCCGCTTCACCATATTGCTGGTGCCGACGCTCGGCGTGATCGCCGGCTATATCGGGCTCACTTACTGGTCCGGTTATGTCGAGCGGCCCTTGATCGACTTCGCCTGTCTGCTGGCGCTCGGACTGCTGGTGATCGGCGACAACAAACTGCTGTGGGACGAGGCGGCGACCTTTGCCGGCTCGCGCCACGCCAATGTCGGCATCAACTATGCCATCGTCAGCGCCTTTGCAGCCGTTGTGATGGCGGATCGGCCGCGCTGGTTCCGGCTCTGGATCGCGCTGCACGCGGGCGCCTTCGTCGGCTCACTCATCCTGGTCGAGGATTCGGCAGCGGAGGAGGTCTATGCGCTGCTCAGCTATCTGACCGGCGGGGTGATCGGCATCTTCATCAACTGGCAGCTCGGGCGTGCGCACCGCGCCGCTTATGCCCTGCGCGTCGCGCTGGAGGCCGAGCGGGCGAAGAGCGAGGAACTGCTTTACAATGTGCTGCCGGAGACGGCGGCGCGGCGGCTACGCGAGGGGCAGATCGTCGCCGACGCTTATGGCGATGCGTCGGTGGTGTTCATCGACGTGGTGGGTTTCACCAAGCTGGCGAGCACAGTCTCGCCCGGCCATCTGATCGAGACGCTGAACGCCTTCTTCAACCTCGCCGACCGCTGCGCGGCCGACCATGGGGTGGAGAAAGTGAAGACGATCGGCGACGCTTATCTGGCCGTGGCCGGCGGCAACGTTCCCGCGGCGAACAGCGCGGACGCGGCGATCGCCTTCGCGCAGGCGGTGATCGATGGGCTGGCCGAGGTGCGAGCCGAGACGGGGCTACCGCTGCAGGTGCGGGTCGGCATCCATAGCGGTCCCGTGGTCGGCGGCGTGATCGGCGCGACGCGCATGGCCTATGATTATTGGGGCGAGACGATGAACATGGCGGCGCGGCTGGAGGGCCAGGCCGAGGCCGGTGGCATCGCCGTGTCCGAAAGCGCCTTTCTGCGCACGCGCTGCAAGGTGCTGTTCCAGCTTCCGGAGATCGTAACGCTGAAGGGCGTCGGCGACGCGGCGGTCTATCGGATCAAGCCTGCCGAGCCGCCGCAACTGGCGTTGGCAGGCTGAACCGCGCTTCGGGGATCGCGCACCCGACCTGACAGGCTGCGCCGAAAGGGGAGATCGAACGCAGCCTGCGCGTCGCGGGGGTTGCCGGCTCCCACCGCCGCACTGGTGGGCCTGGTCGCACGACGGAACGAGCCGGCGACATTAGGGAAGATCAAGCGCGGGCAGAATTCACTGCCCTTTCGACCAAGCGCAGGCGCCGTTCGGCGAAGGGCGGATCAGACCCTAGGCCTGCGCTTCGGGCGCCTCGGACTGCGTGTCCGCATCCTTCGCCAGCTTCGGCCCGGCCTTCTTCTTGCCCTTCACCGCCTTGGGCGGGGCGGAGACGATCTCGAAGGCGAGCGCATTGTCCTTGATGCGGACCTTGACCTCGCCGCCATGGACCAGCTTGCCGAACAGCAATTCCTCGGCCAGCGGCTGCTTGATCTTCTCCTGCACCAGCCGGCCCATCGGCCGCGCGCCATAGAGCTTGTCGTAGCCGCGCTCGGTGAGCCAGGCGCGGGCGTTCTCGTCCAGATCGATGTGCACGTTGCGGTCGGCCAGCTGCAATTCCAGCTGCAGGATGAACTTGTCCACCACCCGCGCGACCACTTCCGGCGGCAAATAGCCGAACGGCACGATGGCATCGAGCCGGTTGCGGAATTCCGGCGTGAACATCCGCTTGATCGCTTCCTCGTCCTCGCCCTCGCGGGTCATGGCGCCGAAGCCGACCGCCTCGCGCGCCATGTCTGACGCACCGGCATTGGTGGTCATGATCAGGATGGTGTTGCGGAAATCGACCGTCTTGCCGTGGTGATCGGTGAGGCGACCATTGTCCATGATCTGCAGCAGGATGTTGAACAGATCCGGATGCGCCTTCTCGATTTCGTCGAGCAGCAACACGCAATGCGGATTCTGGTCGACCGCGTCGGTCAGCAGCCCGCCCTGGTCGAACCCGACATAGCCCGGAGGCGCGCCGATCAGGCGGCTGACGCTGTGCCGTTCCATATATTCGGACATGTCGAAGCGCTGCAGCGGGATGCCCATGATCGAGGCGAGCTGGCGCGCGACCTCGGTCTTGCCGACGCCGGTGGGGCCGCTGAACAGATAATTGCCGATCGGCTTGTCCGGATCGCGCAGGCCCGCGCGGCTGAGCTTGATCGCGGAGGAAAGCACGCCGATCGCCGCGTCCTGGCCGAACACGACCCGCTTCAGGTCGCGATCCAGATCCTGCAGCACGGCCTTGTCGTCGGCGCTGACCGACTTGGGCGGGATGCGCGCGATGGTGGCGATCACCGCCTCGATCTCCTTGGTGGTGATCGTCTTCTTGCGGCGGCTCGGCGGCACCAGCATCTGCATCGCGCCGACCTCGTCGATCACGTCGATCGCCTTGTCCGGCAGCTTGCGATCATTGATGTAGCGCGCCGACAGCTCGACCGCCGACTTGATCGCGTCAGGCGTGTATTTGACCGAGTGGTGATCCTCGAACGCGGACCGCAGGCCGGTGATGATCTTGATCGTATCCTCGATCGTCGGCTCGTTGATGTCGATCTTCTGAAAGCGCCGCAGCAAGGCGCGGTCCTTCTCGAAATGGTTGCGGAATTCCTTGTAGGTGGTCGATCCGATGCAGCGGATCGTGCCGCCCGACAGAGCGGGCTTCAGCAGGTTCGACGCATCCATCGCCCCGCCCGAGGTCGCGCCGGCGCCGATCACGGTGTGGATTTCGTCGATGAACAGGATCGCGTCGGGGAGCTTCTCCAGCTCGTTGACGACCTGCTTCAGCCGCTCCTCGAAATCGCCGCGATAGCGGGTGCCCGCCAGCAACGCGCCCATGTCGAGCGAGTAGATCACGGCGGGCTTCAGCACGTCGGGAACGTCGCCCTCTATGATCTTGCGCGCCAGCCCTTCCGCGATCGCGGTTTTCCCGACGCCGGGATCGCCGACATAGAGCGGATTGTTCTTCGAGCGGCGGCAGAGAATCTGCACGGTGCGATCCACTTCGGCCGAGCGGCCGATCAGCGGATCGACCTTGCCGTTCTTCGCCTTCTCGTTGAGATCGACGGTGAATTGCTTGAGCGCCGATTCCGTCTTCTTCGGCTTCTCGTCCGCCTTCGGTTCTTCGGCGACCTTGCCCTCGGTCGGTTGCGCGGCGATCGCCTCGCCCTTGCCGACGCCGTGTGAGATATAGGTGACCGCGTCGAGACGGCTCATATCCTGCTGCTGGAGGAAATAGACGGCATAGCTCTCACGCTCGGAGAAGAGCGCGACCAGCACGTTCGCGCCGGTCACTTCGTCGCGGCCGGAGGATTGGACGTGCAGGATGGCGCGCTGGACGACGCGCTGGAAGCCGCTGGTCGGGGTCGGGTCGGTCTCGCCCTCGATCTTCAGCGCCTCGAGCTCATTGTCGAGATAGTGGACGACGGCGTCCTTCAGCTCGGTCGTCTGCACGCCACAGGCCGCCATCACCCGGCTCGCATGGGTGTCGTCGATCAAGGCGAGGAGAAGATGTTCGAGCGTCGCATATTCGTGCCGGCGGCTGCTGGCCGCGGACAAGGCATTGTGCAGGGTCTGCTCGAGATCGCGGGCGAAGGACGGCATTCAAAACACTCCTACCGGCCCGGGAGGAGGATCTCCGGCGGGCCACCTGGCCTCAATGTCTGCCCTCCCACCGCCGCCATCAAGGGGCAAAGGCGAAAAAGCCGTAGCGGCTACGGCTACTCCTTCGGCTTGAATAGGCCCTCAGCGGTTTCCCGGAAGTTAACCGAACTTTCCAGTTTCGCCTTAACCCTGCCGATTTCCGCCTCCAGCGCGGCGATGCGGGCGTGAAGCTCCTCGACCGAGAGCGGGTCGAGGTCCTGACGCCCCAACAAGACGAGCGGTTCGTCCGGCTTGTTCGGCAGCAATTCGTCCCAGTCCATGCGCTGCAGCGTTGACCCTGCTTGGGGTGGAGTCAATATGATCGCGCCGGAGCGTTCCCGGCCGGCGGGGACGGGTGATGACGGATATTCCTGACGAGATGCGGGCGATCGACCCGGCGGGGCCGGGCGGGCCGGAAATGTTGGTCGCGGTGCGGCGGCCGGTGCCGGTGCCCGGGCCGGACGAGGTGTTGATCCGGGTCGCGGCGGCGGGGGTGAACCGGCCGGACATATTGCAGCGGCGCGGGCTCTATCCGCCGCCGCCGGGCGCGCCGTCCATTCCCGGGCTCGAAGTCGCGGGCACGATCGTCGGCGTCAGCGAAGGCGTGGCGCGCGAGTTGAACGGAGCGGCGGTGTGCGCGCTGATTCCCGGCGGCGGCTATGCCGAATATGCCGTTGCGCATGCCGAAATCTGCCTGCCGGTGCCCGGCGCGCTCACGATGATCGAAGCGGCGGCGATGCCGGAGACGCTCTTCACCGTCTGGGTCAATCTGTTCGAGCGCGCCTATGCGCGAGAGGGCGAGACGATCCTCGTCCACGGCGGCACCAGCGGCATCGGCACGATGGCGATCGCACTCGGGCAGCTGTTCGGGCTGAAGATGATAGTCACCTGCGGCTCGGACGAGAAATGCGCCCGGGCGCTTGCGCTGGGCGCGGCGCGGGCAGTGAATTACAATCGCGATGATTTCGTCGCGGCGGTGAAGGACGAGACCAAGGGCAAAGGCGTCGATGTCGTGCTCGACATGGTCGGCGGCGATTATGCGCCGCGCAATCTGGAATGCCTGGCGGAGGATGGCCGCCACGTCTCGATCGCGGTGCAACGCGGCGCGACGGCGCAGCTGAATCTGGCGACGATCATGCGCCGCCGCCTGACCCTGACCGGATCGACGCTGCGCCCACGCCCGGCGAGCTTCAAGTCGCTCGTGGCCGCGGAAATCGCTCGCACCGTCTGGCCGCAAGTCGAACAGGGCCGGCTGAAGCCGGTGATCGACATGACGTTTCCGCTCGCCGAGGCCGCGGACGCGCACCGGCGGATGGAAGCGGGCGAGCATGTGGGGAAAATCGTTCTGACGGTGGGGGAGGCAAATGAAGGTTAGCGGGATCCCCGCTTTCGCGGGGACGACGGGTTTGCTCACTCATCCATTGTCATCCCCGCGGAAGCGGGGATCCCGCTAACTTGTGGGGGGCCGTGTCTACATCATGGCCGATCGGTATCGAGGCGGGATGTATACCGGCGTGGCTGCGGACGTCGTGCAACGTGTCTGGCAGCACAAGGAAGGCATCGGTTCAAAATTCGTGCGCCGATACGCATTCCACCGGCTGGTCTATCTGGAATGGTACGATGATGTTTCAGATGCCATCGTGCGCGAGAAGCGGATCAAGAAGTGGCGGCGCGCCTGGAAGATCGAGCTGGTCGAGAAGCAGAATCCGGACTGGGTCGATCTGTACGGCACTTTGCACTTATGAAGGATAGCGGGCTCCCCGCTTTCGCGGGGATGACGGGGTTGGGGGACTCAGCATGTTGAAGAAGATCAAGCCATATTGGGTCGTGGCCGGGTTGCTGACGGTGTTCATGATCGTGAACATGGTGGTCACGAACCGGCCGCTCAGCGGCTATTCGATGCTGCAGATCGAGGAGATCGCGACTTTGCCCGATACGCCGGAACTGGCGGACGTGCGGCGCTATACGCAGATCGGTTCGGGCTTCATCCCGCACATGCGCGGCAGGAGCACGCCGCCGGCGGGAGTGCCGCCGCTGAAGGTCGGCTGGGTCTATCAGGAACGCGGCATCATGGGCCTGCCCTATTGGGCGAGCGACGTATCGACCGGGCCTTCACTCTATTACGACACCGGCAGCGGCTATCAGATTGCCGGCGTCGCACCGGGGCAGAGAGCGTTGCTCGAACAGAAAGCGGGCAGCCCGATCCTGACCGGCTACAGCTTCAACGGCTGGCGATACATGTGGGGCTGGATCTTTCCACTCACCCTGATCCTGCTCGCCTGGCTGTGGGTCCGCGAACGCAAGGCGGCGGAGGACGCGCACTGGACCTATGACGAGGAGCCCGAAAGAGCGGAATCATGACCGCGCCAATCCTTCACGAATATGCCGCGTCGGGGAATTGCTACAAAATCCGGCTGACCGCGGCCCTGCTCGGCATCGCGCTGGAGCGTCGGCAATATGATATTCTCGCCGGGGAGACGCGCACCGCGGCCTTCCTCAGCCACGTCAACGCCAATGGCCGCATCCCCGTGCTGCAGGTCGGCGACCGCTTTCTGCCGGAAAGCAATGCGGCCTGCTTCTTCCTGGCCGACGGGACGCGGCTGGTACCCGGGGGCGCTTTCGAGCGGGCGGACATGCTCCGCTGGATGTTCTGGGAGCAATATAATCACGAGCCCAACATCGCGACCCTGCGCTTCTGGCTCGCCTTCGTCGGGCCGGAGCGGCTGAGCGAGTTGCAGCGCGCGCAGATGGATGGGAAGAGCGCGGCGGGCGAGGCGGCGCTGGAGCTGATGGACAGGCATTTGGCGCAGCGGCCCTGGTTCGTGGGCGAGAGCATCAGCCTCGCCGACATCGCGCTCTACGCCTACACCCATGTCGCCGAGGAGGGCGGGGGCTTCGACCTGTCGCTGCATCCGCATGTCGGCGACTGGCTCGTCCGGGTGGAACGCGAGCCCGGCTACGTCGCGATCACTGCCTGACAAAAAAGAAGGGACGGAAGCGTGCCGACCGGATTGGCTGCTTCCGTCCCATACGTCAGGGGGAACAAGTGGATGCGGATAGATACGCATCGAGCGTGCCAGAAATGGCGCGCGGCGGCTTTCTGCGGGATGCGATGGTCAACCGCCCGTTTACGCTTTGCGCGCGTGTAAAATCCGCCGACGCTTTCGCGCTGCAGATCCATTCACTTGGCGTTCAGCGAAACGATTACATCTGTAATCACGAACTATGGAGGTGCGGGTGGAACGGATTGGCGAGGCCGAATTCGCGGTTATGGAAGTGCTGTGGGATGCCGCGCCGCTGACCGCCGCCGAGGTTGCCGAGCGGGCGCCCGTGGATCGTCGCTGGAGCATGGCGACGGTCAAGACGATGCTGGGACGGCTGCTCGTCAAGGGCGTGCTGACTCATGAGGAGGATGGCCGCCGCTACCTCTATCGCCCCGCCGTCTCGCGCGACGATTATCTCGCGCAGGAATCGGAGCGGCTGGTCGATCGCCTGTTCGGCGGCAGGGTCACGCCGCTGGTGGCGCACCTCGCCCAGCGCGACCGGCTCAGCCCCAGGGACATTGCCGAGATCGAGGCGCTGCTGAAGGCGCTCAAGCCATGATCGCCTCGCCCTTTCTTGCCTGGCTGCTCGAGAATCTCGTCTGGACGAGCGCGGCGATGCTGCTCGTGCTGGCGATCCGCCGTCCGGTCGCGCAGGCCTTCGGCGCTGGCGCGGCCTACGCGCTTTGGCTGATCCCGCTCTGCCGCCTGCTCGCGCCGCCGGCCGACTGGCTCGCGGCCTGGCTGATCGCTCCCCTGCCATCGCTCCCGCCGCTGATCGTCGTAGCTGACGGCGGCGCGGGCGCGGCGCCTCCGCCGCTCGACGGACCCGGGCAGTGGGTGCCCATCCTGCTCGCGCTATGGGCCGGAGGCGCCCTTCTTTTCCTCGGCTTTCAGGCGCTGCGCTACCGCCGCTTCCTGCGTCGGCTCGATCCATTGGCGGACGCCGGCACGCATGGCGGCGTGAAGCTGGTGACCAGCGTCGCCGCGGACGGACCGCTGGCCATGGGCCTGATCCGCCGCCGGATCGTCGTCCCGGCGGATTTCTCGCAGCGTTACACGCCGGACGAGCAACGCCTCGCGCTCGATCACGAAGCCTATCATCATCGGCGCCGCGACATCTTCGCCAACCATGTCGCGCTCGTCGTGCTGGCGCTGAACTGGTGCAACCCGATCGCATGGTTCGCCTTCCGCGCGTTCCGCGCCGATCAGGAATTGTCCTGCGACGCCGCGATTGCCGCCGCCGCCAGCCCCGAGGAGCGCAGCGATTATGCCCGCGCCCTCGTCAAATCCGCGAGCCCGCCCGGCCTGGTTTCAGCCTGCCCGCTGAACAGCGCCGACCAATTGAAACGGAGACTGAAAATGTTGCCTACCCATCGTCGCGCGCCCCGCCGTTTGCTGGCCGGAAGCGCCATCGCCTTCACCCTTGCCGCCACCAGTCTGCTGGTGGGCGCGCCCGTCCAGGCACAGGATTCCCAAGAGCGCTCGGCCGAGCCGAAACAGGAGCGGGAGCGGGTCATCATCCTGGATCGCCGCGACGGAGCGGCCCCGGCCGCCAACGGAACCGAGCGCCGTGAAATCCGCATCCACCGCAATGGCGATGGCACGATCACCTCCGAAGGACTCGACCCCGAAATCGCGCGTCGGATCGAGGGCTGCCGCGATGCCAATAACGAACTGGCCAATATCGACGAGGGCAATGCCAACCAACGCACGCGCATCGTCCTCTGCACCGAGGGGGGCAGCTCGGGCACGGCAAATGTCGAAGCGCTTCAGCGCGCGCGTGAACGCATTGCGGGCGAGAGTGAGTTGAGCGGGGAGGCCAGGCAGCGTGTCCTCGCCGAGATCGACCGCGCCATCGCCCGCGCCCGCGCCCGGAACTGAGCCCGCCCTTCACTTTCCCTCCGCGCCGCGCCACATGCAGTGCATGGGCGCGGCGCATTTCGATGAGGTGGCTCCCGGCATTCGCCGGCTGCT
>JBBSLM010000049.1:0-10531 GCA_038255245.1 Sphingomonadales bacterium | reverse complement strand
TGCGGTCTCGGCGGGCAGCGGCTCGCCGGTCAGCGCAAGGCCCAATGCGCGGGCCTGGCCGACCAGCCGGGGCAGGGCCCAGGTGCCGCCGCTGTCGGGGATCAGCCCGATCGCGGCGAAGCTCTGGATGAACTTGGCAGACTTGGCGGCGATCACGATGTCGCAAGCCAAAGCGATGTTGGCGCCCGCGCCGGCTGCGACGCCGTTCACCCGGGCGATGACCGGGAAGGGCAAAGTGGTGAGCCGTGTCACCAGCGGATTCCAGTATTTCTCGACCGAGTCGCCAAGGTCCACCGCTTCGCCGCCGGGCGCGACGGCGCGGTCGCCGAGGTCCTGGCCGGCGCAAAAGCCGCGACCGGCGCCGGTGAGGATCAGGCAGCGGGCGCCGTCGAGCGTCGTAAGCGCGTCGGCGACTTCCTCGTGCATCTGCGCGGTGAAGCTGTTCAGCCGGTCGGGACGGTTGAGGGTGAGGCGGGCGACTCCGTCCGCCAGCTTGAAGTCGATGGTCTCGTAGGCCATTGCCGCCTCCTAGCGCCGCGCGCCGCCAAACCCAAGGAGCGACCATGACCGACGCATATATTTGCGATGCGATCCGCACGCCGATCGGGCGTTATGCCGGGGCGCTTGCTTCCGTCCGCGCGGACGATCTCGCCGCGATCCCGATCCGGGCGCTGATCGAGCGCAACCGGCAAGTCGACTGGGGCGAAGTGGACGACGTCATCCTCGGCTGCGCCAATCAGGCGGGGGAGGATAATCGCAATCTGGCGCGGATGGCGGGGTTGCTGGCGGGGCTGCCGGATACGTCGGGCGGGGTGACGCTGAACCGGCTGTGCGGTTCCGGGCTGGACGCCGTGGCGATGGCGGCGCGGGTGATCCGGGGGTCGGAATCGGACCTGCTGATCGCGGGCGGATCGGAGAGCATGAGCCGCGCGCCGTTCGTCATGGCCAAGGCGACCAGCGCCTTCGACCGCAATGCCGAAATTTACGACACGACGATCGGCTGGCGCTTCGTGAATCCGAAAATGAAGAGCGCCTATGGCGACGACACGATGCCCTCGACGGGCGAGAATGTCGCGCAGGAGTTCGGCATAAGTCGCGAAGATCAGGACGCTTTTGCCGTGCGCAGCCAGGCCAAGGCGGCGGCCGCGCAGGCCAATGGGCGGCTGGCGGCGGAAATCACGCCGGTCTCGATCCCGCAGCGTAAGGGAGATCCGCTGATCGTCGATACGGACGAGCATCCGCGCGTGACCAATGTCGAGCAGCTCGGCAAGCTGAAGCCGATTGTCCGCGGCGACGGGACGGTAACCGCGGGAAATGCCAGCGGGGTCAATGACGGAGCAGCCGCGCTTATCATCGCATCGGAAGAAGCGGCGAAGCGCAATGGCCTGACGCCGCGCGCCCGCATCCTGGGCGCGGCGGTGGCGGGGGTGCCGCCGCGGATCATGGGTATCGGGCCCGCGCCGGCATCGGAGAAATTGCTCGCGCGGCTTGGGCTGAGCATCGCCGACATGGCTGTGATCGAACTCAATGAGGCGTTTGCGGCGCAGGCTTTGCCGGTGCTGCGGCGGCTCGGCCTCCCCGACGACGCGGCGCATGTGAACCCGAATGGCGGCGCAATCGCGCTCGGCCACCCGCTTGGCATGTCAGGCGCGCGGCTGGCGCTGACCGCCACCGAGGAATTGCAGCGCACGGGCGGCCGCTATGCCCTGTGCACGATGTGCATCGGCGTGGGTCAGGGCATTGCGCTCGTGATCGAGCGGGTCTGAATAACGCATTGACCGCACTGCATTTGTCCCCCAGCCTGCGGCTTCAACAGGGGGGGTGCTTCATGAAAAGTCTACTGACCGTATCGATTCTCGCGCTCGGGCTTGCCGCGTGCGGCGGCAACAAAGCCGCGAACAACCAAGCGGCCAACGCGACCGCGGCGAACAGCCAGGCACCTGTTGCCCCGGCTGCCAACGGTCAGGCGGCCGCGACGCCCACGGGCGCCATCACGCCGCAGGAATTGCGGGCGATGATCGAGCGCGACGGCGCGCGCGCCGCGGTTCGAACCCTGAACGAAGGTGGCACGGAGGCAGCGCCGAATCGGCTCGCGATCGCCATGCAGGGCATTTCGAGTGGCGACCAGGCCTGGCTGGATATCGTCCCATTGCTTCGCCAAGGCACGGACGGGGAGACTGGCGAGGGCCTCAGCATGTCGCTGGCCGACGCGCTGCCGAACAATGCGGCGGGCGTGCTCCGGCTGATCGCCGGCGGTGAGGACGCTCCGTCGATTTGCGACGGCCAGCTTTCCGTGAACACGCCCGAAGCGGCGCGCGCCGCGCGGCAAGCCGCTATTCCAGCTGTCGAAGGCGTGACCGATCCTGCCTTGCAGCAGGCAAAGACCGCCTGCCTGACGGTCCTGCGCGCCCAGTAATTGCTGTGACCTAGCGCCGCGCTTCGTGATAAGCGATCGCGGCGCGGGTGACTTCGTTCATTAGCCGCATGCGCACCGGCAGCGGCACGCTCGTCCGGCCGATCACCGCCGCCAGGGCATAATGTTTGCCGTCCGGCGAAGTGATGATGCCAATATCGTTATAGCCGGCCTGCTCGCCGCCGAAGACCTGGCCGGTGCCGGTCTTGTGGCCGATCACCCAGCCGGGGGCGAGGCCGCCAGCGAGGCGGTTCGGGCCGGTGCGGGTCTGCGCCAGCAGGCCGAGCATATGCCGGGTCGAAGCGGGTGAAAGCAATTCGCCGCGCTGCAGGCGGGCCAAGCCGTAGGTCAGGCCGTGCGGGGAGGCGCCGTCGATCGGATCGGCGATATAGTCGTTGAACAGGCGGCGGCGGGTGCTCGCCGGGACCTGGCCACGCGCGGCCTCGAACGCGCCGCGCCGCGACATGGCCTGGTTCCAGGTAACGCCGCCAATGCCGCTCTGCAGCAGCCGTTCGCCGGGCCCGAAGCGGACGCCGTCGATATTGTTGCGGGCGAGGAAGGCGCGCACCGCTTCCGGGCCGCCAGCCTGCCACAGGACGAAATCGTTGGCGGTATTGTCGCTGCGGGTGATGGCGCGGTGCATCAGATCGCGGATCGTGGTGCTGTAGCCATTGCCGCCGATCTGCGCGGCGATCGGCTGCGAGAAGAGGGTGAGGTCCTGCGAGCGCAAAGTGACTTGGCGGTCGAGACTGAGCCGGCCGCGATCCACCGCGTCGAGGGCGGTGAGCTGGACCCAGAATTTGCTGACGCTTTGCTGCGGGAACAGGCGCGTGCCGTTCCAGGCGGCGACATAGCCGGTATCGACGTCCCGGACGGCCAGGCCGACTTGGCCGTTGAACGCGCGGCCGAGGGCATTGAGGCGTTCCTCCAGCGCGGCGCGGGCGGCGCGTTCGGTCTGGGAGACGGCGGGCCGCTGGGCCGAGACCGGAGCGGCCGAGAAGGCAAGGGGGGCGACCGCGGCGGCGGCGAGCGCGACCCGAATCCCGGCGAGTCTCAAACAGCGTACAAACATATTCCCTCCCGCATCGGCACCTCCGACCTTTAAGCTTCCCGCTGATAAACAGGAGCTTAGCAAAGTCACGGCGACGCGCGCCGGCTCCGACGAACCGTGGCATTGCCGCGAGGAAATGCGGCGTGCGACTGTCTTGGCCTTGCATAACACTGACCCGCGATGTTATCTTATTCGCGTGAAGCGCTTGCTGACCCTGTTGATGATGACGACCCTGATGCTGGTGAATGGCACCGCGCTGGCCGCGGCCATGTGCGTCCACCAGGATGCGGCCGCGCACGCTACCGCCTTGCACGCCGGAGATGCCGGCGAGGCGGCGGTCGCGCAGCTGGAGGAGGCCGCGGGGTCGGCCGCGTCCAAGCAGGGCACCCTGGCCGATGCCGGGTCGCTGATGCTGCCCGCCTTCGTGATGCCACCCGCGTCGGACGAATTGCGCGCGCCGGTTCGCGTTGCGCTGCCGTCGGCAGTTGCCGACGATCCGTCGCGCCTGGGCAGGAATGTCGCGCCGCTGCTGGAGCCGCCGGCCGCCTGACGTCCCGCTCTCGCAAGCCGCGAGAGCCTCATCCGCGCCAGCATCGTGAGCCGCACGCCGGCCCGATCCCGCATGGCGCGGTTGCCGCATCGTCCAGCTGCATGCGCATCCGCCCGTCGGCGGCGTGCCCCCTTTCGGAAAAATTCCCCATGAATATTCGTATCGCGCTTCTGCTTTCCGCCACTTTCGTTTCCAGCCAGGCCGTGGCCCAGACCCAGCCTGCTCCAGCGGAGCGCCAACCCGCGGAGCGCGCCGCACGCGCCGAGCCTCAGGATCATTTGCACGAGCAGGAAAGTTCGGAGATCGTCGTCACCGCGCCGTTCGTGCGGCAGCTCGATCTGCTCGGCGGCACCGCGACGCTTTCCGGCACCGCGCTCGCCCGCAATCTGCAGCCGCAATTGGGCGACACGCTGGCGCGCCTGCCCGGCGTGTCGGCGACCTCGTTCAGCCCCGGCGCATCGCGGCCGATCCTGCGCGGCTTCGGCGGCGAGCGGGTGCGCGTGCTGGTCGACGGCATCGGCTCGATCGACGTGTCCAACACTTCGGCCGACCATGCCGTGACGATCGACCCGATCACCGCCGACCGGATCGAAGTGCTGCACGGCCCCGCCGTGCTCCTGTTCGGTGGACAGGCGATCGGCGGCGCGGTCAATGTGTTCGATCGCCGCATCCCGCGCCGCGTGCCGGACGACAGCCTCGTCCATGTCGACGGCATTGCGGCTTATGGCTCGGCGGCGGATGAGGTCAGTATTGGCGGCGGCGTGGATTTCGCGCTCGGCGGCGGGCTGGTGCTCCACCTCGACGGCAGCTGGCGCGATACCAATGATTTGCGCGTCGGCGGCTTCGTGCTCTCGCCGCGACTGCGCGCCGAAACCCTGGCCAGCGCGGCCGAGGAGGAAGCGGAGGGCCATGGCGAGGAGGCCGCGGAGCTGCGCGAACTGGCCGGGCAGCGCGGCATATTGCCGAACAGCGCGACGCGGCAGAGCACCGGCGGGGTCGGCCTGGCGCTGATCCGCGACTGGGGCAGCGTGGGCGGCTCGCTGAGCTTTTACGACAGCCGCTACGGCGTGCCGATGCGGCCGGGCGCGGGGCATCACCATGAAGAGGAAGGCGAGGAAGGCGAGGAAGAAAGCGAGGAGCATGGCGATGCGCCCGTCTCGATCGCGATGGAGCAGGTTCGGGGCGATTTCCGGGCCGAGATCAAGCTCGGCGGCGGCTTCCTGGAGCAATTGCGCGTCCGCTTCGCCGCGGCCGACTATAGCCATATCGAATTTGAGGGCGACGAGGTCGGCACCCTGTTCGAGACGACCGGCATGGAAGGGCGGTTCGAGCTGGTCCAGGCCGACCGCAATGGCTGGCGCGGCGCCTTCGGCGGGCAATTCTTCCGCCGCGATTTCGACGCGACTGGGGCCGAGGCATTTCTGGGCGCCAACACCACGTCGCAAATCGGCCTGTTCGCGTTGCAGGAGATTGAACTGGGCGGCGGCGCGCAGATCGAAGTGGCGGGGCGGTACGAAAGGACCGACGTCAATTCGCAGCTGCTGAATATCGACCGTTCGTTTGATGCGATCTCGGTCGCCGCGGGTGCGTCGCTGGAGCTGGCGCCCTTCGTCCGCGCGGGTGTGAACCTGTCGCGGTCGGAACGCGCGCCGTCGGCGGAGGAGCTCTATTCGAACGGGCCGCACATCGCGACGCAGGCATTCGAGATTGGCGACCCGACCTTCGATACCGAACGGAGCATGGGCGGCGAAGCGTTCGTTCGCGTCGGGCTGCCCGCGCTCACCTTCAGCGGCACGCTTTATTATAACCGCTTCGACGACTTCATCTATTCCGCCGCGACCGGCGCGGAGGAGGATGGCCTGCCCGTTTTCCAATACGCCCGGGCCGATGCCGAGCATTGGGGCTTCGAACTGGGGGCGGAGGCCGATGTCGCGCAGGTCGGCGACGTCCGGTTCAGCGTCGAGGGCGTCGCGGATTATGTCGCGGTGACGATCGCCGGGGACGGCGCCGCGCCGCGCATCCCGCCGCTGCGCATACGCGCGGGCGTGCAGGCGCGCACCGACGCGCTGGAAGGGCGGATCGAGGCGGAGCATGTCTTCGCGCAGGATCGCGTGGCCGATTTCGAAACGCCGACCGACGCCTTCACTTTGGTCAATGCGGCGGTCACCTGGCGGCCGCTGGGGCGCGACAATCCGACCAGCTTGACGCTGAGCGCGAACAATCTGTTCGATGTCGATGCCCGGCGGCATGCCAGCTTCACCAAGGATTTCGTGCCGCTGGCCGGGCGGGACATACGGGCGACTTTGCGGGTGAGCTTCTAGGAAGGCCGCCGCGATACAAAGCGCGACAAATTTTCCCGCCCTTCGACAACAGAGTGTGACACAACAGGCGCAGGGATGTGGCAGTGCCGCGTTCCTGCGGTCTGTTCCACCTCCAGAAGGAAAGAGTATCAGCCGATGAAAGCCATCAAGATGATCCTGTTCACCGGTGTGGCCGTCGCCGCGGCCGGTGTCGCCATCGCCCAGCCCGCGGCTCCGCCCGCGCCGCGCGCCGAAATGACGCGCGACCAGGTCGCCGCCAATGCCGACCAGCGTTTCCAGCGGCTCGACGCCAATCGCGACGGCCGCGTGACGACCGACGAGCTGCGCCAGCTCGCCGAGCAGCGCCGGGCGACAATGCAGCAGCGCCACACCGAGCGGCAGGGCCAGGCCTTCGAGCGCCTCGACACCAATCGCGACGGGCAGATTTCCCGCGAGGAGTTCGGCCAGCGCATGGCGATGCGCGGCCAGGGCGAGCGGCCGGGGATGCACGGCATGCGCGGCCAGGGCCAGCGCCACGGCATGCGCGGCCCGCGTGGCCAGGCTGGTCAGGCCGGCCCCGGTGGGCGCATGGGCATGGCCATGCTGGGCCCGGACGGCGCGATCACCGCGCAGGAATTCCGCGATCGCGCGCTGCAGCGTTTCGACCGGATGGACGTCAATCGCGACGGCCGGATCGGTCCGGAAGAGCGGCGTGGCCGTCGCGGCGGTCCGGGCCGGCGCGGTTCGCCGCCGCCTCAGCCGCAGAACTGAACGCAGCGAAGCGATTGCAAGAAGAGCGGGCCCCCTGGGCCCGCTCTTTTTCTTTGGTGAGCCAGATCCTCAGCAAAAGTTGACGCAGTTTATCGTGGATATGGAGGAACCTATTCACAAGTGACGCGGCACGCGTCGTCGCCGGGGGCAGAAGTGAACTATTATCGGCTTTATGTGCTCAAGGGTCCGGAGGGGCGGTTCGTCGGTTTCGAGGAGATCGAGGCGGAGGACGATGTCGCCGCCGCGCGCCGGGCCGAGCATTTTGTCGGCGAGCGTCCGCTGGAATTGTGGTGCGGCTCCCGCAAGGTCCGCAGCTTCGCCGCGCGGTCGCCGGCTTAAGCTTTCGCCCCGCCGGGGAGGGAAAGGCGGGCGCTGAGGCCGCCGCCGTCGCGGTTCGACAGGATCAGATCGCCGCCGTGCAATTGCGCCGCGGCGCGGGCCAGGGTGATGCCGAGGCCGCTGCCCCCTGTCTCGCGGCTGCGCGACCGCTCCAGCCGGACGAACGCTTCCTGGACGCCGGCGAGCTGATCCTCGGGGATGCCGGGGCCGCGATCCAGGATGTCGATCACCACGCGCCCGCCATCCTCGCGCACCGCCACTTCCGCGGCGCCGGCATATTTGACTGCATTTTCGACCAGATTGCGGATCGCGCCGCGCAGCAAAGTGGGGCGGACGCAGGCGACGGCGCGGGCGCTGTCGAGCAGAGTGACGTCCTGGCCAAGCTCGCGCATTTCCTCGACCAGGGCATCGGCGAGGGCGGCGACGTCGAGCGCGCGCGGCTTTTCCTGCGAGCGCCCCGACCGGGCGAGGGACAGCGCGTCCTCCAGCAGGCCTGCCATCTCCTCGATGGTCGCAATCATCCGCTCACGTTCCTCGTCCGGCTCGACCGATTCGGCACGGATGCGCAGCGAGGCGAGGGGCGTGCGCAGATCGTGGCCGATCGCGCCGAGCATCCGGTCCTTTTCCTCGAGCAGGACGCCGACGCGGGCGCCCATGGCGTTGAACGCCTCGATCGCGCGGCGGATGTCCGTCGGGCCGCGCGCCGTGACCTGCGGAATCTCGCCTCCCCCGCGAAAGCGCTGCGCCGCGTCAGTGAGGTCGCGCAACGGCGACACCAGCCGGCGCAGGACGAAGATCACCGCGCCGAGCAGCACCAGATAAAGCAGCAAGGTCGCCAGCGCGAGCCGCCAGAAGGGACCCATATTGGGCCTGAGGATCGGCAGCTGGCCGTTCACCCAGCGGCCGTCGGGCAGTTGCACGGATAGCAAGAGCGAGCGGAACCGTTCGGCGCGCAATTCTTCCCCATCCGAACCGCGATCCCGCCTCCGGTCGATAATCGGCGGCACCTCTTCCGACAAAGCCGCGCGCGCATCGCGCAGCTGCATGTTGTTCGCCGCCGCGGTCTCGCGCAGGCGCTGGACCAGCTCGGCGTCGATGGCCTCAACGCCGACATTGCTGTCCGTCCCGAGGGTGACGCGCGCGGGCCGCATCCCGTCGCGGCCCCGCTCCTCGCGCGCCAGCAGGCGCCCGGCCGAGGCCACGAAGCGAGTCATCACCGGGCCTTCTAGCTGCGCCTGCGCCAGCCGCTGCCGCTCGTTGCGGACGGAAATGAAATTGACCGCCTGCAGGATGAGCAGGACAAGTGCCATCGCCAGCGCGATCTGGCCGATCAGGCTCTTGGGCAGGAAGCGCTTCATCGGCGGGCGGTCAGAGTCTGGTAACTTCGGACGCGAGCATATAGCCGCCGCCCCAGACCGTCTTCACCAGCTTTGGATCGGCCGCATTCTCCTCGATCTTCTTGCGCAGGCGGGAAATGTGATTGTCGATGCTGCGTTCGAACGCGGCCAGCTCGCGGCCCTGGGTGAGGTCGAGCAACTGGTCGCGGCTCAGCACCCGGCGCGGGTGCGTCACGAAGGCATGGAGGATGTTGTACTCGCCGGTCGACAGCGGGATCGCGACGCCGTCGCGGTCGACCAGCTCGCGCTCGCCGGTCTTCAGGATCCACGGCCCGAAGGAGAAGCTCTCGGCGTCCGGGGCGCGCACCCGCTGGTTGCTTTCACCGCTGCTGCGGCGAAGCACCGCCTTGATCCGCGCCATCAGCTCGCGTGGGCTGAACGGCTTGGTGACATAATCGTCCGCGCCGAGTTCCAGCCCGACGATCCGGTCCGTTTCTTCGGCGCGGGCGGTCAGCAGGATCACCGGTAAATCGGTGGTGGCGCGGATGAAGCCGGTCAGCGCGAGGCCATCCTCGCCCGGCATCATGATGTCGAGCAGGACGAGGTCGAATTCCTTGCCGGCGATCAGCGCCCGCGCGGCTTCGGCATTGGCGGCCTTGCTGACCTTGTAGCCGTTGCGCGCGAGATAGGCGGCCAAAGGCTCGCGAATATCGCGTTCGTCATCGACCAGGAGGAGGCGGGCTTCATCGGACATGGACCACTCCTTAAGCCGTCACGTTATGCGAGGTATCCCGGAAACGTCGCAGTTTGTCGCGACGGGCCGGGGCGCGGGCGCGGCGAGCCTGCTTGGCGCAAACGCCCGAAGCAAGTAAACAGGCCAAGGGGATGGCATCCCGCCGGGCGCGAAAGGCGTAACGGTCCCGCCGCGGCGGGCGAGCGCGGGACGAGACCGATGGGCACCATATTGCCGTTCGTGATTTTTCTCTACGGCACGCTGGCCGGCTTCCTGATGTTCCGGCTTGGCCGGAGCAACCGGCTGCGCGCGGGCGAGGAACGGGTGCTGGTCGCGGCCGGCTGGGCGATGACCGCTTTGTCGCTGACGCTGGCGGCGGCGCTTATCATCTTCGCGATCGCGCAAAGCCTGTTTCTCACCACGTGAGCCCACCGCCCTTTCACCTGGCTTTTCCGGTCCACGACCTCGCCGCGGCGCGGGCGTTCTATGGCGGCCTGCTCGGCTGTCCGGAGGGGCGGAGCAGCGCGCAGTGGATCGACTTCGATTTCTTCGGCCACCAGATCGTCGCCCATCTCGATCCGGCGATGAAGGCCCGCCCGCATCACAATGAGGTCGATGGCGAACATGTGCCGGTGCCGCATTTCGGCGCGGTGCTGGGAATGGACGACTGGCGCGCCCTCGCCGCACGCCTGGAGGCCGACGGCACCGAGTTCGTGATCGCGCCGACGGTGCGCTTCGCCGGACAGCCGGGCGAGCAGGCGACGATGTTTTTCCGCGACCCCTCCGGCAACGCCCTGGAGATCAAGGCGATGGCCGATCCCACCAAGCTGTTTGCGAAATAGGTTGGTGAGCCCTGCTGGGTGCGAACCCGGCGGATCGGCTGGACGATCCGCTCACGAAGACTCGCTGGTTCGCGGCGCTTCGGAAAACATGGTGAGCCCTGCTGGGTTCGAACCAGCGACCTACTGATTAAAAGTCAGTTGCTCTACCGACTGAGCTAAGGGCCCTCACCGGCACGCGACCTAAGAGCGGGCGGG
>JBBSLM010000048.1:0-10806 GCA_038255245.1 Sphingomonadales bacterium | reverse complement strand
TGACTCGAATGTGACAATCGGCAGCGCATCCCCCGCCAGCCATATTGCCCAGGCCGCCACCGCCATCAGCGCGCCGAGCGGCAGCCGAGTCGCCGCGCTCACCGCGACGCCCCGCGCCGCCATCGCCGCCACCGACGCCAGGCCGAGCAAACCCGCGCCGAGCAGCACGAACGGCAGGATGAACAGCCCGACCCACGCGCCGATCGCGGCGAGCAGCTTCGGATCGCCCCCGCCCATCCCCTCGCGGCCTCTGAGGGCCTGATAGCCGAACGCGATCAGCCAAAGCGCCACCCCGCCCAAGATCGCGCCGGCAAGCCGATCGAGCAGCGGCGGCCCCCGCCCAAGCCAGGCCACGGCCAGCCCCGCCGGGATCAGCGGCAGGGTCAGGGCATCCGGCAGCCAGTGATGCTCGACATCCAGCGCCGCGAGAATCAGCAGCCACCAGCCCAGCAAGGCCGTCGCCAGCGCCATCGGCCAGGGGAAAGCCAGAGCCGCGACCAGCCCGATGATGGCCGCCGCAATCTCGACCGCGACATGCCGCCCATCGACCCGCGCCCCGCAGGTCCGGCAGCGGCCCCGCTGCATTGCCCAGGACAGGATCGGCACCAGTTCGATCGCCCGCAAGCTCCGCCCGCACCCGTCACAGCGCGACCGCCCCGCCAGCACGCTCTCCCCGCGCGGCCAGCGCACGAGGATGGTCGCGAGAAAACTGCCCACGATCGCGCCGAGAATGAAGCCGGCGATGGGGAGCAACACGCTTATGGACGACGAATTAAACTCCAACTCCGCTCATCCTGAGTAGCCATTGAGCGAAGTCGAAATGGCGTATCGAAGGACGCTTGGAAGCAGTCCTTCGATACGGGCCTTCGATACGGCTCCGCCTACTCAGTCCCTACTCAGGATGAGCGGATTGGGGCAATGCGAGGTTTGAGGGAATCGATCTCGCTCAGCGTGAAGCGATCACCGCCTGGTACCGCGCGAGCATTTCCCGCGCGAGCTGATCGGTCCGCACTTCGCGGCCGCTCATCGTTTCGATCAGGCGGTGCCGCGGTGCCTCCAGCGCCGCGCGCCAGGCCGCGATCGCCTCCGCGCTGCGGCCCTGCCGCTGATAGACATAGCCCAGATTGATCAGCCGCGCCGGATCGGTGCTGTCGAGCACGCTGCGAAGAAGCAAAGTCTCCGCCCGGTCGAGGTCGCCGCGCTCGATCGCCGCCACCGCGAGCGAGCCGCGCGGCATGCCGCTTTCCACATCCTGCGCTTGCGCAGCGCCGCCCGCGAACAGAGTCGCCGTCGCAGCCATGAGCCAAAGTTTGCGCATCACTCGCCTCCATGACAATTTGGAGACGGGAGAATGACACTTTGATGACTCCGATGCAACAAAAGAGTCACATTGGCTTGGGCTTACTCCGAGGCAGCCAGAATTCGCTGCGCCTGCACCAGATGCGGGCGATCGATCATCCGCCCGTCCAGCGACAGCGCACCCACCCCCGGATTGGCCTCGAACGCCGCCACGACGTCGCGGGCATGGTCGATTTCCTCTTCGCTCGGCGTGAAGGCGCGGTTGATCGTCTCGACCTGGGCCGGGTGAATCGCCATCATGCCGGTGAAGCCGTCACGCCGCGCGCGGCCCGCATAGGCCGCCAGCCCCTCCTGATCGCGGAAATTGGGATAGATTGTCTCGATCGGCGCCACGCCCGCCGCCGCCGCCCCGAACAGGCAAAGCGCGCGGGCGATCTCATAGGGCGCGGTATAGCTGCCATCCGCCTCGCGGCTGGTCGATGCGCCGATCGCCGCGGGCAGATCCTCCGCCCCCCAGGTCAAGGCCGCCAGCCTTTTCTTGCCGCCATAGGTGCCGAGGCCGAAGATGGCCGCCGGCGTCTCGGTCGCCACCACCATGATCTGCGCGCTGATATTGCCCCGCTCGGTCAGGCGCCTGGCCAGTTCATCGACGCTCTGCCCGCTTTCCCCCTTCGGCAGCACGATGCCGTGCGGCCGCGCGCCGACGATCGCGTCGAGGTCATGCTCGTTCTCCGGACTGTCGAGCGGATTGACCCGCACCCAGATCTGGCTGCCGCCGACGCCGTGGATGAACTCGGCGATATGCCGCCGCGCCTCCGGCTTCGCGCTCGCCGCGACCGCATCCTCCAGGTCCAGGATCAGCGCGTCGGCTCCCGCCGCGAACGCCTTCCCCATCCGGTCCGGCCGGTCCCCGGGCACGAACAACATGCTGCGCAGTTTCATCGCCATCTCCCTCGCCCCGTCATTGCGAGGAGCGAAGCGACGAAGCAATCCATCCTAACGACGCAGGTGCTGGATTGCTTCGCTTCGCTCGCAATGACGGAGGAAACTAGGCGGGCCGCTTGAGCATCAGGGCCGTCCGCTCCATCTCGCAGACCAGTTCGCCTTGGCTGTTGTGCATCAGATGCTTGAACGTCACGATCCCCGCATCCGGCCGCGACTTGCTATCCTTCAGCGCGATCACCTCGGTCGAGGCGCGCAGCGTATCGCCGACAAACACCGGCTTTGGCATCCGCACCTTGTCGTAGCCCAAATTCGCCACGAGCGTCCCCAAAGTGGTGTCGCCGACGCTCAAGCCGACCAGCAGGCTGAACGTGAAAGTGCCATTGACGACAATCCGCCCGAACTCCGTCCCGGCCGCATATTCGGCGTCCAGATGCAGCGGCTGCGGATTGTGGGTGAGCGTCGAGATCAGCAGATTGTCCGTCTCCGTGACGGTGCGATGCGGCTGATGGTCGATCCGGTCGCCCACCGCCCATTCGTCGAAATAGCGTCCAGGCATCAGAAGGCGGCCAGGCAAAAAGTTCCGCTCATGTCGAGCGAAGTCGAGACACCCCTTCGAGCGGAGCCGAGAAATAGCGGAGCAAGGCCTCGACTGCGCTCGGCAGGGTCTCTCGACGTCGCTCGAGATGAGCGGAATTGTGTCATCACCCCTCCCCCTTCTCGATCCGCGCCAAGACCGCGCCTTCGCTCACCTGCCCGCCTTCCTCCGCGGCCAGCTCCGCGACCACCCCATCGAACGGCGCGACCAGGCTATGCTCCATCTTCATCGCCTCCAGCGTGACCAATTTCTGCCCCTTAGAGACCGCATCGCCCTGCCGCACCGCCACCGCGATGATCTTGCCGGGCATGGGGGAGACGAGCGCGCCGTCGCCTTCGCTTCCAGCGCCTGCACCGACCGTCCTAGGAGCGCCGATGCGAAATGTTTGCCCGTGCAACGTGACTGCCGCCAAGTCCGGATGGCGTTCGATCTCGACATCGTCTGGCAGCTCAGCGTCAAACACGTGATCGTTGAGCGCCACGCGTACACGCAAATCCGGATCCCTGTTCAGCCGGAAACCCAGCGCGCCATTCCACGGGCTCGCCAAATCAGCCGACAATGATGCTTGGAAGAGCGCTTCCGCGGCACCGGACAAGGTCGGCTCATCCGGCACGACGCCCTCGGTCAACGCTTTCACATTGTTCGGCAAAAAGGCGGTGGTTACCTCTCCGGCTGCGAACGTCTCATGCGTCAACGCCCGCAAAAGAAACGGGGCGTTCGAATGCACCGGCCAGACCGCCAGATGTTCGATGGCGTTGGCAAGGCGGAGCCGAGCGCTGTCACGATCATTGTCCGCTGCTATTATCTTGGCCAGCATCGGATCGTAAAAAGGCGTGACCTCGTCGCCTTCTTCGAAACCGGTATCGACACGGACCTTCTCGGGAAACCGAAGACCCGAGAGACGTCCGATCGAAGGCAGGAACCCGGCAGCGGGATTCTCCGCATACAGCCTGGCCTCCATCGCCCAGCCGTTGATCGCCAACTCCTCCTGCCGCTTCGGCAGCGCCTCCCCGCTCGCCACCCGCAATTGCCATTCAACCAGGTCGACCCCGGTAATCTCCTCGGTCACTGGATGCTCGACCTGCAGCCGCGTGTTCATTTCCATGAACCAGATGCGGTCCGCGCGAAGCCCCTCGCTCGCATCCGCGATGAACTCGATCGTCCCCGCGCCGACATAATCGACCGCCTTCGCCGCCTTCACCGCCGCGTCGCACACCGAAGCGCGCGTCGCTTCGTCCATGCCCGGCGCCGGCGCTTCCTCGATCACCTTCTGGTGCCGCCGCTGCAGCGAGCAGTCGCGCTCGAACAGATGGACGACATTGCCATGCGTGTCGCCGAACACCTGCACCTCGATGTGCCGCGGGCGCTCGACATATTTCTCGATCAGGACGCGATCGTCGCCGAACGAGGACGCCGCCTCGCGCTGGCACGACAGCAGCATCTCGGCGAATTCCTCGGCGGCATTGACCCGCCGCATCCCCTTACCGCCGCCGCCCGCGACCGCCTTGATTAGCACCGGATAGCCGATCGCATCGGCCTCGGCCTGCAGCCGCGCCGGGTCCTGATCCGCCCCCAGATAGCCCGGGGTCACCGGCACGCCGGCCGCGATCATCCTTTCCTTGGCCGCGTCCTTCAGGCCCATTGCCGTAATCGAATCCGGGTTCGGCCCGACCCAGACCAGCCCCGCATCCATCACCGCCTGCGCGAACCCGGCATTTTCAGACAGGAAGCCGTAACCCGGGTGGATCGCCTCAGCGCCGGTTTGCTTGGCGGCGGCGATGATCTTCTCCCCGACCAGATAGCTCTCCCGCGCCGGGCTCGGGCCGATATGCACCGCCTCATCCGCCTGCCGCACATGCAGCGCCTTGGCGTCGGCATCGGAATAGACCGCGACCGTCCGTATCCCCATCCGCCGCGCCGTGCGGATGATCCGGCAAGCAATCTCGCCCCGATTGGCGATGAGGAGGGAGGTGATCACGCGCTATGCCCTACCCGCGCTCGCCCGCCGGGCCGCGCGGGCGGCCGGGGCAATTTTCGGTCTGCTGCGTCCAGGTCAGGTTGAGCACTTTCCAGCGCCCGCCTTGCCGGATCAGGTCGAAATGATCGACGCCGCAATGCAGGAACCGCCCGTCCAGCTCGAACTCATAGCGGCTCCAGATCATCGCGATGTCGCCCTCGACATGGACGTGCGGATCGATCAGCCGCTCGGCCGGCCGCCCGGGAATACGCGCGAGATGCCCGGCGAATTCCGGCCAGGCCACGCTGTTCACGCCGCGCCGGGGCCCGTGGACACTGGCCGTCGCCCGCCCCTCCGGCACCACTTCGGCGAGCAGGGCCGCGCCGTCCTTCGCGGCGAGCGCGGCGAACATCCGGTCCACCACCGCCATGATGGCGCGCTCGTCATCCTGCGCCGCATGGGCGTGGCGCTCCTGCGCCGGCTGAGCGCCATGTCCCTGATGCTGCGCCGCCGCCGGTACCGCCGCCAGCAAGACCGCGGCCGCTATCGCCAGTCTCTTCATCGTCTCTCCCCTTCGCATGGAAATCGCGCCCGGATCGGCACCAGCAAGGTCATCGTCGCCGGCTCCGCCCATTGTGTATCCCCGCTGCGCAGATGCGCCGCAACCGCCGCGATCAACGCGACCTGCTCGGGCGACTGCGCGCCGCCCTCGCCTTCCGGCAAATCCCCGCAGAGGAACCCAGCCCGCTTCAGCGTCCCCTGAGACCCCAACACCGCCGAGGCAAACTCCCCCGCCCCCTCGGCCTCGGCCTGCGTCGGCGCGATCGGCCACAGGATCACCGGCCCCGCGAGACTGCTCCCGATCCACCCGGACAGCCACTCGTTATAGCGAATGAGCTTCTGCGCCGCGGCCGCGCGCTGCTGGAGGCCGGCCTTGGTGTCAATGGGCTGATCGACAGTGACGCCGGAAAGGAAGCGCAAGGCGAAATAGGCGAAGGCTGATAGAAGCGCCAACGCTAGGAGACTTTGACGGACTACACGCATTAAGCACATCCTCGCCGAGCACAACTTTCAGCCTGTCAGCTTCGCAATGCTATCATCATATGAGATCTGGAGATCAGCGAAAGGAGTTTTTCCAACACAAAGACGATTAAAGTCATCAACGACCGATTTGGCCGAAACCAAATCCCCTTTTGTCCTGGCGGTCATTTCTTTTACGGAATAAGATAAGTCCTCTAGCCTCGTTTTACACTTAACTACTAATGGACTTGTATTATCAGGCTCTCCCGGCTTGCATGAACTTATGTAATCCACTAAGGTATCACTCAAAGGAATAAAGTCTTTCCTCCTAGAAGCATATTCTTCTATGCCAAGATTATTTAGGTTTATATCTGATATTAATTTGTCTATTCGCATAGCGAGAGTTTTGTTAGCGCTCTTTAGTAGCAAGAGCGCTTCTTCGTGATTGAGAAAAGGTAAAGTAATAGCTTGGACACCTGAAAGTGGCCTCGTTATCATAAACTTCTCGTTGCCGAGACTGGCTTCGTCGCGCGAGTCGATGAACATCCTGCAATTTGCTTCTGCTTCTTGAAGGATTCTACGAAGTAGCAACGCTATGCCCGCTGCGTAGGCGGCTTGGGACCTAGATTCTTGATTCGCCAGCCTCCACGCACCGTAGAAATGCGCGCCCAGCGCAACCACGACGGCTGCAACTGTTGCTGACGCAGAATACCACTGTGCGCAACTTCCGCCCGGCAACTCGTAAGTCCAGAACAGGTAGCACCGATCCATCATCACATCCGGAACACCCCGAACTTCGCCCGCTCCGGGATCGGCGCATTCAGCGTCGCCGCGAACGCCAGCCCCAGCACATCGCGGGTCTGCGCCGGGTCGATCACCCCGTCGTCCCACAGCCGCGCGGTGGCGTGATAGGGATTGCCCTGCGCTTCATAATCGTCGCGGATCGGTTGCTTGAAGGCTTCCGCCTGCTCCGGCGTCCAGGACTCCGCATCGCGGTGCACCGTCGCCAGCACGCTTGCCGCCTGCTCGCCGCCCATCACCGAAATGCGCGCATTCGGCCAGGTGAACAAAAACCGCGGCGAGTAAGCCCGGCCGCACATGCCGTAATTCCCGGCCCCGAACGACCCGCCGATCAGGACGGTGATCTTCGGCACCTGCGCCGTCGCCACCGCGGTCACCAGCTTGGCGCCATTCTTGGCGATCCCTTCGGCCTCATATTTGCCGCCGACCATGAAGCCGGAAATGTTCTGCAGGAACAGCAACGGCACCCGGCGCTGGCAGGCCAGCTCGATGAAATGCGCCCCCTTCAGCGCGCTCTCGGAGAACAATATGCCGTTGTTGGCGATGATCCCGACCGGCATCCCCCAGATGCGCGCGAAGCCGCAGACCAAAGTCGTGCCGTAAAGCGGCTTGAACTCGTGCAACTCGCTGCCGTCCACGATCCGCGCGATCACCTCGTGCACGTCATAAGGCGTGCGCACATCATCGGGGATCACGCCGTAAAGCTCGTCCGCCTCGAATTTCGGCGGCTGCGGCTCGGCCACGTCGATGTCGACGTTCTTGACCGTGTTCAGCCGCGCCATGATGTCGCGCACGATGGTCAGCGCATGCTCGTCATTCTCGGCGAGATGATCGACCACGCCGGAAGTCCGCGCGTGCAGATCGCCGCCGCCCAATTCCTCGGCGCTGATCACTTCCCCCGTCGCCGCCTTCACCAGCGGCGGCCCGGCCAGAAAGATCGTGCCCTGGTTGCGGACGATCACACTCTCGTCGCTCATCGCCGGCACATAAGCCCCGCCCGCCGTGCAGCTTCCCATCACGCAGGCGATCTGGGCGATCCCCTCGGCGCTCATCTGCGCCTGATTGTAGAAGATCCGCCCGAAATGCTCGCGGTCGGGAAACACTTCCGCCTGGTGCGGCAAATTCGCGCCCCCGGAGTCGACCAGATAGACGCACGGCAGCCGGTTCTGCAGCGCGATCTCCTGCGCGCGCAGATGCTTCTTCACCGTCATCGGATAATAAGTGCCGCCTTTGACCGTCGCGTCGTTGCACACGATCATCGCCTCGCGGCCCGATACCCGGCCGATCCCGGCGATCATCCCCGCCCCGGGCACCTCGCCCTCATACAGGTCGCACGCCGCCAGCTGGCCGATTTCCAGGAACGGCGAGCCCGGATCGAGCAATCGTTCCACGCGCTCGCGCGGCAGCAATTTGCCGCGCGCCACATGCCGCTCGCGCGACTTCTCATTGCCGCCCAGCGCACTTGCCGCGACGCGCTCCCGCAGCTCCTCGGCCAGCCTTTTATTGTGCGCAGCATAGTTGCGGTAAGTGTCTGAGTTCGCGTCGATCCTCGACGTCAGTACCGGTCCGCTCAATTCGCCCCTCCCGGCATCTCATAATAGACCTGCGCGCCCGGCCCCAATGGCACGTCGAGCGCCACCCAGGCCACCGTCATGCTGATCCCCAGCACCATGAAGGTCAACGCAAAGGGCAACATCAGCGCCAGCAACGAGCCGACGCCGAAGCTGGAATCCCATCGTCGCGCAAAAGCCAGGATCAACGGGAAATAGCTCATCAGCGGCGTCATGATGTTCGTATAGCTGTCGCCCATCCGATAGGCGGCCGTGGTCATTTCCGGGCTGATCCCGACCAGCATGAACATCGGCACCACCACCGGCGCCAGCGCGCTCCATTTGGCGCTGGCCGAGCCGATAAACAGGTCCAGGAAGCTGGACAGCAACAGCACCGCGACCAGCAGCATCGGCGCGGGCAAGGCCCAGGCCTGCAGCGTCTCCGCGCCGTTGATCGCGATGATCGGGCCGATCCGCGACCAGTTGAACATCGCCACGAAATGCGCCGCGAAGAACACGAAGACGACGTAGGGCGCGATCGTCTTGATTCCCTCGCGCATCATGTTGGTGACGTCGCTGGAGCCCTTCACCGTTCCCGTCGCGGTGCCGAAGGCGATGCCGGCGGTGACGAACAGCAGAAAGAAGCCCGCGATCAGCGCCGCGTAAAGCGGTTGCAATTGCGCCGTGCCGCTCGCCTTCTCGTTGATCAGCGGCGTGTAGCCGGGCGTCACCGACAGCGCGACGTACAGCCCGACGATGAACAGTGCCGCCAGCCCGGCCCGCTTCAGCCCCTTGCGCTCGTCCGCCGTCAATTCGGAGCGCGCCAGTTCCTTGCGCGTCTCCTCGTCCGCCGCGCCGTCCCACTTGCCCAGCCGCGGCTCGATCACCTTGTCGGTGATGAACCAGATGGCCGGGGTGAACAGGATGACGATCCCCAGGATGAACCACCAATTTCCCAGCGGATTCATCGTCCAGGCCGGATCGACGATCCGCGCCGCTTCCTGCGTGAAGCCGAACAGCAAGACGTCGATCTGCCCGGGAATGATATTGCCCGCATAGCCGCCCGACACCGCGCCGAACGCCGCCGCGAGGCCGACCAGCGGGTGTCGCCCCACCGCCGCATAGGTGATCGCGGCGAGCGGAATGAACACCACATAGGCCGCGTCCGACGCATGGTGCGACACCATGCCGATGATCGCCACGATCGGCGTCAGCAGCACCGACGGCGCCTTCGCCAGCGAGCCGCGGATGAGCGCCGAGAACAGCCCCGACCGCTCCGCCACCGCCGCCCCCAGCATGATCACCAGGATCAGCCCCAAAGGCGCGAAGCCGCTCATCGTGCGCGGCATCTCGCCCAGCAGCCGGGCGATATTCTCCTCGGAGAACAGGCTCGTCGCCTGATAGGTCAGCACGCCGTCGGCCAGAACGCCATATTCCGGCGCCTTCTCGGCCGCGTAAGGCAAAGAGGCAGACCAGCCGAGCCCCGCGCCCAGCGCCGACAGCATCATCAGCACCAGGATCAGATAGACGAAGATCATCGTCGGTTCGGGCAGCAGATTGCCGGCCTTTTCGACGAAGCCGAGGAAACCGCGCTGACGCGCCGCCGCGGCGGGCGCTATCGTCTCGCCGGTTGCCGGAGCTTCGGGATCGGGATCGTTCGGTACGCTCATGCTACAGCCTCCCGCCCCTCAACACCGGGGCGTTTCTTGCGGATCAGGTAACGATAGACGCCAATGCAATTGATGACGAACAGCACGACATTCTGCCAGCCGATCCCCGCGCTTTCCTCCCCCAGCAGCCCCCAGGCGATCAGCGCCAGCGAGCTCGTCACGAAGATGACGAAGGCCAGCCCCGTCATCCGCCGGCCAAGATCGAGACTGACGATCAGGGCGGCGACGGCCCCTGCGATCGAGCCATAATATTCAAGGATCTGGATAAGGGTCATAAGGCTTCGACGCCTAACTGCCCGTCCCGCCCTTGGAAAGAGCGGCGCCGTCGCCCGCATCCCGCAGCCAGGCCGCGGCGGCCGCCGCCACCAGCCGCGGATAATCCGCCCGCTCCGGCCCAACCAGCGGCAGCCCCATCGCCGCCACCGCCGCCGTGACGCCCGCCGCGTCGCACATTGCGGCCCGCCGGGCGATCTCCATCTCCTGCCCCCAGAAATAGACCGAAGCCGCGCCAGTATTGGCCAGCATCCGCCGCACCTCGTCGACCCGCCCCGCCGACTGCAGCGGCAGCCAGATGTCCGCCATCAGCAGGTCGACCGGCCCACCCGCCCGCCATGTCAGCGCATCGCCCGCGACGATCCGCACCTTCTCCCCCGCCGCCTCCGGCAGCCGCGCGAACAGGTCCAGTTCGGCGTGCATCGCGATCACATCCGGATCGCGCTCCACCACCGTCACCGCTTGCACCTGAGGCTTCAGCGCCGTGGCCGCCGCCGCCCAGCCCATGCCGAGCCCCATGATCACGACATGGCCATGCGCCGCCTCGACCCCGAGCTGCTGGCTCTCGACCTCGAACGCGGTCAGCGACATCCACGTCTTGCCGTCGCGGACGAGCGCGATCATCTCGACCAGTTGCGGCGGGCTCCAATAACCGCGCATCAGCACGGTCCCGCCCAGCCGCAAGACCCAGCGCCC
>JBBSLM010000047.1:0-10854 GCA_038255245.1 Sphingomonadales bacterium | reverse complement strand
GCCGGCATCCTGCTGGTGCGCGAAGCGGGCGGCTACGTCACCGACTTCCGCGGTGCCGACCGGGCGCTGGACAGCGGCCAGGTGCTCGCCGGCACCGACCAGATCCATTCCAAGCTGCACAAATTGGTCGCGACCGCGCTGCGCGGATGAGCCCTACCTGTCATTCCCGCGAAAGCGGGAACCCAGGAGGCTGGCACCCGACGAAGCCTGGGTCCCCCCTTGCGCGGGGATGACAACGATGTGCGTTCGCGTCAGGCGTAGCCGTTCATCACCGCGCGGCGATGGCTGCGCGCCGCCATCCGGCTTTCGAAGCGCAGATCGTGCAGCACCGCCTCGCGGCTGCCGCGCATGATCGCCCACGCCGCCGTCGCCATCACGCCCAGCGTCAGCGGCACCAAGGGCAGGCCCCATTCGCCCGTCAGGAAGACCGACACCATGCCGAGGTTCAGCAAAGCGACGATGAAGAACATCCGCTCCACCCGCTTCGGGAAGGCGATATGCTCGGCCTCGCCGCCGGCGCGATAGGCGTGCAGGCCCTGCGTCCCCATCACATCATGAAAGTAGAAACAGCCTTCGCGGCCGGGCGTCAGCACGTCAGCCAAGTCGCTGGCGGCCGAGACCTTGCCGATCTCCCGCTCGCTGCCGTCGCGCATGCGGATGACGACGTTGCTGAACACATGCTCGCCGAACGCGGCGTGCCTGAGCCGTGCGCTCACCACAATTCCTTCGATCGGGCGGTTCATCATCATCGTCACTCCTTGACCGAGAATGACAATGGCGGGGCGATGAACGGATCGACAGGTTGGTTCGACGCCGGGGATCGGAAGCGCGATCAAGCGGCGAGGGCGACGAATTCGTAGACGAAATGACCGGCCTTCAGGCCCGCACGGCGGCAGCGCGCAGCTTGCCGGAAGGCGCACCATGGGGCGCGTCGGCACGATAAGCGCGCATCGCGGCGCTGCCCGCGACACCATAGATACCGGCCAGGATCAGGCACGCCAGGCCCATGCCGAAGGTGACCCAGCCGATCCGCTCGCCGACCATCAGCCAGAAAGCGACCAGCGCCACGTTCAGAGCACCCAAACTCAAGAAGATTCCGGCCCAGCGGCCGGGGAAGGAGGCGAGCGACTGCCCTCCCGCGGCCCGGAAGCCGTGAATGCCCTTCGAACCCAGCACATTGTGGAAATAGAAGCGGCCGCGCGCGCCCGGCACCATTGCCTGCCGCATGTCGCGATGGGCCATCAGCGCGCCGACGCGGCGCTGGTCGCCGTCATCCTGGCGGACAATGACGTCCGTATAGACCGCCCCGCCGAGCAGCGGCCGCTTCAGCTTGGCGATGGTGATCGTGCCGTCGACATGGAAATGTGACATTGTGCCTGGACCCTCTCTCTTGGGGTCGCCAGATGGCAGGTCCGGCCAGGATTTGCTGCGCCGCAACGACGCGTTCGGAGGAATGTGCGACGAAGCCGCCGGAGCACACCGCCCGTGCGACGAAAGCATCAACCCTCTCCGAGCCTTGCGTCCCCTAACCCCCCGTCCTAAGAGCGCCGCCAAGTCGTTTTTCCCCTTTGGGAGTCCCTGGATTATGGCGTCGTCGGTCGCCGCCGGTTACCTGCCGATTCTGCTGTTCCTCGGTGTCGCGCTGGCTCTCAGCGTGGCCTTCGTCGTGTTGCCGATGTTCGTCTCGCGGCTGACGGGCGCGAACAATCCGTATCCGGACAAGGTGTCGGAATATGAGTGCGGCTTTCCCGCCTTCGAGGACAGCCGCTCGCAATTCGACGTGCGCTTCTATCTCGTCGCGATTCTGTTCATCATCTTCGATCTGGAGGCGGCCTTCCTCTTCCCTTGGGCGGTGAGCCTGGCGGAGATTGGCTGGAGCGGTTGGGCGGCGATGATGGTGTTCCTGGCCGAGCTCGGCCTCGGCTTCGCCTATGCGTGGAAGAAGGGAGCGCTCGAATGGGAGTGATCCTCGACGCGCGCGGCCAGCCGATGACGGCGCCCGCGGACGGTACGCCGCCCGACGCCTATACGTTCGGGCAGATCCAGTCCGAGGTTTCGGACAAGGGCTTCCTCGTCACTTCGACCGAGGATCTGTTCCAGTGGGCGCGGACCGGCTCGCTGTGGTGGATGACCTTCGGCCTGGCCTGCTGCGCGGTCGAGATGATCCATGTGAACATGCCGCGCTACGATCTGGAGCGCTTCGGCGCCGCGCCGCGCGCCTCCCCACGCCAGAGCGACGTGATGATCGTCGCCGGTACGCTGTGCAACAAGATGGCCCCGGCGCTGCGCCGCGTGTACGACCAGATGTCGGAGCCGCGTTACGTCATCTCGATGGGCAGCTGCGCCAATGGCGGCGGCTATTATCATTACAGCTACAGCGTCGTGCGCGGCTGCGACCGGATCGTGCCGGTGGACATTTACGTTCCCGGTTGCCCGCCGACCGCCGAGGCTTTGCTCTACGGCATCATGCAGCTCCAGCGCAAAATCCGCCGCGACGGGACGATCGAACGTTGAGCAGTCCCGCGCCCCTGGTCCAGCCCCGCGAGGGCATTGTCGACGCGGTGCGGGCCGCGATCGGCGACGCGTTCCTGTCCGCCAAGGACGCGGTCGGCGAAGTGTCGATCGACGTGCGGCGCGAAAGCATCGCGGACGTGATCGGCATCCTGCAGAGCGATTTCGAATATCAGCAGCTGATGGAGATTGCCGGCGTCGACTATCCGGAGCGCGAGGAGCGTTTCGAGGTGGTCTATCACCTGCTCTCGGTGACGAAGAATCACCGCATCCGCATCCGCGTCTCGACCGATGAGGAAAAGCCGGTGCCGACGGTCACCCACATCTTCCCGGTCGCCGGCTGGCTCGAGCGCGAGGTGTTCGACATGTACGGGGTGCTGTTCGATGGGAACCAGGACTTGCGCCGGATCCTCACCGATTACGGCTTCACCGGCCATCCGCAGCGCAAGGATTTTCCGCTCAGCGGCTATCTCGAAATGCGCTATTCCGAAGAGCAGAAGCGGGTGGTCTACGAGCCGGTGAAGCTGGCCCAGGACTTCCGCTCATTCGACTTTCTGAGTCCCTGGGAAGGCGCCGAATATATCCTGCCGGGCGACGAGAAGGTCGAAGGCGAGGCCCCGGGCGCGCCGACCCCGGCCGCGGCGGGAGAGAAGAAGTGAGCGATCCCGACGTCCAGGTCGCAAATCCTGAGCTGCCGCCGGCCGACCTCGCCGCCGCGACCAGCGCGTCCGATCCCACGATCGGCGACGTGGAAATCCAGAATTACACGATCAATTTCGGCCCACAGCATCCGGCCGCGCACGGTGTGCTGCGTCTGGTCATGGAGCTCGATGGCGAGATCGTCGAGCGGCTCGATCCGCATATCGGCCTGCTCCACCGCGGCACCGAGAAGCTGATCGAATATAAGACCTATTTGCAGGCTTTGCCCTATTTCGACCGGCTCGATTATTGCTCGCCCATGTGCATGGAACATAGCTACGTGCTCGCGATCGAAAAATTGCTCGATCTCGAAGTGCCGGTCCGCGCGCAATATCTGCGCGTCTTCTTCGCCGAGCTGACCCGCATCAAGAACCATCTGCTGAACCTCGGCGCGCATGTCATGGATGTCGGCGCGATGACGCCGAACCTGTGGCTGTTCGAGCTGCGCGAAGATTGCATGAATTTTTACGAACGGGCCTCGGGCGCGCGCATGCATGCGGCCTATTTCCGGCCGGGCGGCGTCCATCAGGACGTGCCGCTCAAGCTGCTGACCGACATTGCCGACTGGCTCGACACCCGCCTGCCGCAATTGTTCGAGGATGCGATCAGCCTGGTCGCCGACAATCGCATCTTCAAGCAGCGCAATGTCGATATCGCCACCGTGTCGAAGGAAGACGCGCTGAAATGGGGCTTTTCCGGCCCGATGATCCGCGCCGCCGGCATCCCCTGGGATATCCGCCGCTCGCAGCCCTACGACGTCTACGAGCGGATGCAGTTCGACATCCCCGTCGGCACCAAGGGCGATTGCTACGACCGGTTCATGGTGCGGGTCGAGGAGGTCCGCCAGTCGGCGCGGATCATGAAGCAATGCCTCAACGACATGCCGGAAGGGCCGATCGCCAGCCTCGACCGCAAGGTGGTGCCGCCCAAGCGCGCCGACATGAAGCAATCGATGGAAGCGCTGATCCACCACTTCAAGCTCTATACCGAGGGCTTTCACGTCCCCGCAGGCGAAGTCTATGTCGCCACCGAAAGCCCCAAGGGCGAGTTCGGCGTCTACCTGGTCAGCGACGGGTCGAACAAACCCTATCGCTGCAAAATCCGCCCGACCGCGTTCAGCCATTTGCAGGCGATGGACTTCATGTCACGCGGCCACATGCTCGCCGACACCACCGCCATTCTGGGCGCGATGGATATCGTGTTCGGGGAGTGCGACCGGTGAGGAAGCTACTCCGGGTCTGCGCACGCGCTCTGTTGGGCGCGGTCCTCGTTATTTTCGGTGTGGGTGTTGCCAAGGCGGCGCAACTGACTTCGGTCGATTTGATCGGGCCTTCGCTTGGTTTTGATCTCGCTTCGCTGATCGGCGTGCTGCCGGTCATCATTACATTCTTGTGGCTCGCGACACGCACCAGGAGTGCCGGCCGATGAGCCCCGGCGAAAGGAAATGGGTCGTGTTCGCGATCATCGTGATCGTCGCGGGCGTTATCGTCGGCATCCTGCACCAGCTTGGCCATGTGCCTTTGTGGTTGAGCACGACCAGCACGGTCTTGATGGGAATCGCGGCGATCAGCGCGGCCATCGTCGCCACGCGTGCCAGCAACCGGAACGACAGCAATGGCTGAAGCGAAAAGGCTCCCCGCCACCCCCGAAATCCGCGACCGCTGGGGGAGTTTCGCCTGGACGGCGGACAATGCGAAGCAGGTCGCGGTCGTGATCGGCCGCTACCCGCCGGGGCGGCAGCAGAGCGCGATCATCCCCTTGCTCGATCTCGCCCAGCGGCAGATCGGCGCGGAGACCAATACGCAGGGCTGGCTGCCCATTCCGGTGATCGAGTCCATCGCGCACCAGCTGAACATGCCGCCGATCCGCGCCTATGAGGTCGCGACCTTCTACACGATGTTCAATCTCGCGCCGGTCGGCCGTTTCCATGTGCAGGTCTGCGGCACCACGCCTTGCATGCTGCGCGGCTCCGACGACGTGCTCGCGGCCTGCTACAAGAAGGGGCTGAAGAAGGGCGCGACGACCGACGACGGCCTGTTCACATTGAACGAAGTGGAGTGCCTCGGCGCCTGCGCCAACGCGCCGATGGTGCAGATCAATGACGACAATTTCGAGGATCTGACCTTCGACAGCATGATTGCCGTGCTCGACGCGCTGGCCAAAGGCGAAACGCCCAAGCCCGGTCCGCAAATCGATCGCCAGACAAGCTGCCCCGAAGGCGGCCCGACCAGCCTCCCGGAAATGGCCGGCGAGAATCACGATTATCGAGGGAATTGGTCATAATGGCTGCCATCATTGCGCTCGTCGTCCTCGTCCTGCTGGTCATCGTCGTGCTGCAAGTGCTCGGCGCCTTGATCGGGTTCGCGATCAAAATCGTGCTGCTCGTCGTCGCGGTCGGCGTCGCGCTGGCGGTCTATGCCGTGATCAAGAAGAAGATTGGGGGACCGCGTGGCTGAGCTCGCGCTCGGCGTCCGCGCCGCGCCACTGGTCGCGATGATGCTCGCCGGCTGTGGCGGGCAGCAGGCGAATGACGCGCGCGCCAATGTCGCCCCGCCGCCCAGGGCCGAACCCACGCCGACGCAGCGCGCGGAGCGGCTGGTCCGTCAGCGCCTGGGAATCGAGACCGTCGCCTTTGAGGGCGAGCAGGTGTTCGCAAGCGAAGGGGCGACCGTGGTCTGTGGCCGCTATCGCGTGGCCGACCGGCCGCCGCTGCGCTTCATCGCGGTGGGCGAGGAGGATGTGTTCGTTGAGGCCGAGTTCACCGGCGACATGGACGAGGCGGTCGCAGAGGCTTGCAAGGGAGGGGCGGGACAATGAACTGGCCGATTTTCCTGATCATTGCGGTTGTGCTCATGGCGATTGCCGGCATCACCGGCGGGTGGCTGCTGCCGATGGCGGGCATCGAAGGCGCTATTCCGCGCGGCATCTGCTTCGGCATTGCGGGCGCGATCGTCGGCCTCATCTACCTACGCATGAAGGGCGCGCCGCGTGCTTGAAGACAAGGACCGCATCTTCACGAACCTTTACGGATTCCAGCCCTGGAATTTGAAGGCGGCGCAGCAGCGCGGTGACTGGGACGATACCAAGGCGCTGATGGCCTCGGGGCCGGACGCGATCATCGAGATCGTGAAGGAATCGGGCCTGCGCGGCCGCGGCGGCGCGGGCTTCCCGACCGGCATGAAGTGGAGCTTCATGCCGAAGGAGCCGAAAGAGGGGAAACCCAATTTCCTGGTGATCAACGCGGACGAATCCGAGCCCGGATCGTGCAAGGACCGCGAGATCATCCGCCACGATCCGCACAAATTGATCGAAGGCGCCTTGCTTGCCGGCTTCGCCATGCGCGCGCGGGCAGCCTACATCTATATTCGCGGCGAGTTCATCCGCGAGGCGGAGACGCTCTTCGCCGCCGTGCAGGAGGCCTATGACGCCGGCCTGCTCGGCAAGAATGCGGCCAAGTCGGGCTATGATTTCGACCTGTTCGTCCATCGCGGCGCGGGCGCCTATATATGCGGCGAAGAGACCGCGATGCTTGAAAGCCTGGAGGGCAAGAAGGGCCAGCCGCGCCTGAAGCCGCCGTTCCCGGCAGGCGCGGGCCTTTATGGCTGCCCGACCACGGTCAACAATGTCGAGAGCATCGCGGTGGTGCCTACCATCCTGCGGCGCGGCGCGCCCTGGTTCAAGAGCTTCGGCCGCGAGAAGAATGAAGGCACCAAGCTCTTCCAGATCAGCGGCCATGTGAACAAGCCGTGCGTGGTGGAAGAGGCGATGAGCGTCCCGTTCCGCGAGCTGATCGATCGCCACGCCGGCGGCATAAGCGGCGGTTGGGACAATCTGCTCGCGGTGATCCCCGGCGGCTCGTCCGTGCCTTTGGTGCCCGCTGCCGAGATCATGGACGCGCCGATGGATTTCGACGGGCTGAAGGCGCTCGGTTCCGGCCTCGGCACCGCCGCGATCATCGTCATGGACAAGAGCACCGACATCGTCCGCGCGATCAGCCGCATCTCATACTTCTACAAGCATGAGAGCTGCGGCCAGTGCACGCCATGCCGCGAAGGCACGGGCTGGATGTGGCGGGTCATGGAGCGGCTGCGCGAAGGCAATGCCGAAATTCACGAGATCGACACGCTCCTGGACGTCACCAAGCAGGTCGAAGGCCACACCATCTGCGCGCTGGGCGACGCCGCCGCCTGGCCGATTCAGGGCCTGATCCGCCACTTCCGCCCGGAGATCGAACGGCGCATTATCGACCGGCAAGGGCAGCGGCTGGAAGCAGCTGAGTAAGATGCCGAGCTGGATTATTCGGATCGAGGGCAGGTCGATCCCTCGGCGGAGAGCACGGTGCGGGCTCGCCATGCTGGCGCTGGCGGCAACCACCGCTTCTGCCGCTGCCCAAGAAAATCGCTCCACCCTGCCGCCCGGTCAGGCTCGCGCGCTGGTTGCCCGCTATGCCGATTGTGGTTCGCGTGCGCCGGGCCGACGTGCAAGCAGCGCTGGCAGCCTGGGCCCCAGGTGGAGACATAGCGCGCCTTCCTGTGCTGGAAGAGTGCGCGAGAAACGTATCCTACTTGACCACCGAGCTGGCCTTCTCGGAAGTGACCTACCGCTATGCGATGGCCGAGGCGCTGTACCTCGCTCGTTACCGCACCGCGGCTCCTGTCTCATATGATGCGGTGCCGCTTGCAAGGCCGGCCGAGGTGAGGGCTCCCACCAGAGAGATGCCGGCTGCGGTCGCCGCCTATAATGATGCCGTAGCCGAACGTTACCGCCTGATCATCGGGGATTGCGTCGTCCGCACCGGGCCGGCGGCTGCGCATGCGTTGCTCACCAGCGCGGTCGCGACAAATGCGGAGACCAATGCGATGGCAGCCATCCAACCCATCGTGGCGCAATGTCTTCCACGCGGCCAGACCGCGCGGTTCAATCGCAGTTCGGTGCGCGGCATCCTCGCCATCTCTGCCCTTCGCTTGAATGAGGCCGCGGGTGCCCCCACTCCGGCCTCGGGCGGAACACGCTAACGCCGAAGTCCAGGCCCGGCGGGTCGCAGATGCGATGCGTGAAATTCTGGCGGAGCCTCGATAAGATGGCTGGGCTGTGGATCTAAAACGGCATATCACCGCGTGGGTGGAGCGAGCGGAGGCGGCGAAATGATCGCGTTTCTTTTGGGGATCGCGCTCGTTGCGCAGCCGACTTTCAACAATGGCCCGCCGCCGAGCATGCCGCCTCCGCCGCACGTTCCGGCATCTCAGGACTGGCGGGATCCGCCAACGGCGCGGCGCGCGCTGGACGCTTTCGGCGCCTGCCTGGCGGACCGCAACGCCGTGGTCGCGCGCTCGGCATTGGCGATGGATTATGCCAGCCGCAATTATACCCGGCGTGTAGCCGAGATGGTCTCGCGGGACGAAGATTGCTTCCGGCTGCGCGGGGGGCGGATGGCGTTTGACTATTTCAGTGTCGCGGGCGCGATGGCGGAGCGCATGATCGAGCGGGAGCCGCAACCGCTCAACGTGCGGCTGGCCCGGGCGGCGCTCGGGCCAGCCGGCTCGACTTTTTCTCCCGCCGACCGCGTGGCGATGTGCGTGGTTCGCTCGGTCCCAGACCAGGTTTCGGCCTTGCTCACTTCCGTCATCGACAGTCCCGCCGAGGAGGAGCTGGCGGCGTCGCTCATGTCGGCCTTTGCCGCCTGTAGCCAGCACGACGTCCGGCTATCGCTGAGCACGTCCGGGGTGCGCGCCACGCTGGCGACAGCGGCCTATCGCAGTCTCCTCGCGGGAGCAGGCAGACGTTGAGCTGCTCCCCAGAATCGGCTGCGGCCCCGCCTGGCTGTTTCCCACCAAATGGCTGGAGGCTTCTTCTCCGCGAACAAATTCTGCGCTGCTTATCGCCGCAAAAAACGTGTATTGCTTGCATCGAGCGACCGCGTGAGAAGATTGGCGCGCGTACCGCTTTGCGTAGAGGAAGGTGAACAATGAGTTTGATCCTGACCGCTATGGCCCTGGCCGCCCAGCAACCCGCTCAGCCCGCACGGTCGTGGCCGTCGGACCCACCCCGCGCCGCGGAAGCAACGCCGGCAAATGAAATCTTCTACCAGGACGAGCGCGCCCCGCTCAACGCCGAGGCCCGCGGGAAAATGCTCGAATTCGGCCGCTGCGCCGCCCAGCGCAGCCCGGAGATGGCCGCACGCACGCTCAGCATGAATTTCGCTACTACTGCCTATCGCAACGGCATCAGCCAATTGTCCCGCAACAATGAGGGCTGCCTGCAAGGCGCTCGCCGGATGCGCGGTGCGAGCCTGCTGTTCGCCGGGGCGATGGCCGAAGGGCTGCTCGACCGGAGCGAAGCACCGCTGAACGTGCGGCTGGCGCGGGCGGCGACGGCTGCGGCCACGCCGGCTTATTCCCCGTCCGATCGCGTCGCGATCTGCGTCGTGCGCTCGGTGCCGGATCAGGTCGCCACCCTGTTCGGCACCACCCCGGCCAGCGACGGCGAGGAAGCCGCCATCCAGCAATTGCTGCCCGCTTTCCAGAGGTGCGCTCAGAACGGGCCGCGGATCAGCAGCAACGAGGCGGGCCTGCGCGCCATGCTCGCCACCGCGGCCTTCCGCAGCGTCGGCACGGAAAGCGCCCGAACCAACTGATACGTCGGCTCCGATGCTCGGCACGCGCGTTGCATTCGACAATAGGGGGCGATGGTGCTTGTCCTGAACATGATGGGCCTCGCGCTTGCGTTGCTCTCGGGGCAGCCTGCGAAGCCTCCGGTAGCGGCACCAGCGCCCGAGATCGCGGAACCGATCGATCCGATCGCCTTGGCCCGCTGGTATCGTTCCGGCCAATGCGTAGCGCGGGACCATCGCCGGACCGGCGCGCAGGTTCTCGCGTCGTTGCCGGAAAGCGAATCATTCTTCATGCTCGCGCTCCGAATCCCGAGCGCGACCGGATGCTTCCCGG
Organism: Sphingomonadales bacterium; assembly: GCA_038255245.1. Taxonomy (GTDB): domain Bacteria; phylum Pseudomonadota; class Alphaproteobacteria; order Sphingomonadales; family Sphingomonadaceae; genus Allosphingosinicella. The sequence continues at coordinate 700 of JBBSLM010000047.1, read as the reverse complement.
ATGTGGGCGGACCGGGATTGCATGGCAACGCCATGCGGGGTGCGATCGTCGAAGCGATGCTGTTGCTCGATTTCCGCGGCATCGGCCTGGCGCGCGGGGCGCGCACCGCGCCGGTAGCGGATCTAGCGTCACTTCCCCCGCCGGACCAACAGGCCGGGCCGCAGCGAGTCGGAATGGCATATCTGCGCTTGGCGGAGTGCATGGTGGAGTTGGCCCCGGAAGGGTCTTTCGCAGTCTTCGCAACGCCGGTTGCGAGCCCCGCCGAAACCGCTGCGATCCAGGGACTTGTCCCCGCCATCGAACAATGTTTGCCACCCGATCTACAGCTCACTTTGCGTCCTCCCGTCATCCGCTCTTATCTGGCGGAGGCCGCATACCGCGTTTCGGTGCGCCGGCTGGCGGTGACCCGGCCCTGAGGGCTGGGACATGCCATGCCGTCAACGCGCTCAGGTGCTTGACTTTCCACGGCCCAGAGGGTCAGCAGCGCCGGAAAATCGTGGCTCTTTGAGCCAAACCCCCTTACTCGGACCGCGGTAACGGCTTGGCGAGATACGGCGTCAGGCAGGGCTGTCGGGACAGAGGATCAAATGCCCACACTCAAGGTTGACGGAATCGAAGTGGAGGTGCCGGCCGGCGCCACCATCCTGCAGGCCTGCGAGGCCGCGGGGAAGGAGATTCCGCGTTTCTGCTACCATGAGCG
>JBBSLM010000046.1:0-10907 GCA_038255245.1 Sphingomonadales bacterium | reverse complement strand
CGCGTCGGTCTGCTCGCGATAGACTGCTTTAAGATAGTCGAAGTCGATCTCGCGAAAGCCCGGGTCGTTCACGTCGGGGCTGAGCGAAAGCGTCTTGTTCGTCGGCCCGATCGCGCCCGCCACAAACCGCGGCCGCCCGTCACGTGCTTCATATTCGTCGGCAAGCCGCCGGGCGATCTTCGCGCTTTCAATGTTGATCTCGGCGACCAGGCTTTCCGCGCCATAATCGGCCTGGCTGATGCTGTTGGCCGAGAAAGTGTTGGTCGAGACGATGTCGGAGCCGGCATCCAGATAGGCGCGGGTGATCGCCTCCGGCACCTCCGGCCTCGTGATCGCGAGGATGTCGTTATTTCCCTTCTGGTCGTGGGACAGGCCCAGCGACCCGGCATAACAGGCTTCCGCCAGCTTCCAATTCTGGATCTCCGTCCCGAACGCCCCGTCGGTGATCAGGATGCGCTTGGCGGCCTGGGTCAGCAGTCTGTCACGTGCGCTTGTCATACCAATCACCGTTCGTTTCGAGCGAAGTCGAGAAACATCGTCATAGTGCCCAGGCCCGTTTCTCGACTTCGCTCGAAACAAACGGGGCAGGGAGTTTTCCGGTTTATGCCGCCTGCTCCGTGATCGCGGCCGCCGTCGGCCTCAGCCCTAGCAAGTGGCAGATGGCGTAGGAGAGCTCCGCGCGATTGAGCGTGTAGAAGTGGAAATTGCGGACGCCGCCCTTGTAGAGCCGCCCGCACAATTCCGCCGCGACCGTCGCCGACACGAGCTGCCGCGCGGCGGGGAGGTCGTCCAGCCCTTCGAACAATTTGTCCATCCAGGCCGGGATGTGCGCGCCGCACAGGCCGGCGAACTTGCGGGTCTGGGCGACGTTCGACACCGGCAGGATGCCGGGCACGATCTCCGCGTCGATGCCCATCGCCGCCGCCTGGTCGCGGAAGCGGAAGAAGCAATCGGGCGAGAAGAAGAATTGCGTGATCGCGCGGTCGGCGCCGGCGTCGATCTTGCGCCAGAGGTTATCGAGGTCGGCGGCGCGGTTGCGGCTGTCCGGATGGCATTCGGGATAGGCCGCGACGCTGATCTCGAACGGCGCGATCGCCTTCAGTCCCGCGACCAGTTTGGCGGCATTGGCATAGCCTTCCGGATGCGGCGCGAAGGCCGTGCCCGCGACCGGCGGATCGCCGCGCAAGGCGACGATGTGGCGCACGCCGGCGTCCCAATAGGCCCGCGCGATCTCGTCAATTTCGCTTTTGGTCGCCTCGACGCAGGTCAGATGCGCGGCGGCGCTCAGCGGCGTTTCGCGCGCGATCCTCGCGACCGTGGCGTGGGTGCGCTCGCGGGTCGATCCGCCCGCACCATAAGTGACCGAGACGAAGCGGGGGCTGAGCGGCGCAAGCGTCTGGATCGATTCCCATAGCGTCTGCTCCATCTTCTCCGTCTTGGGCGGGAAGAATTCGAAGCTGACGCCGATGTCGCCGGCGGCCTTCTCGAACAAGGGCTCGGTGCGATCGCCTTCTTCGAACAAGTCGGGTGCCAGGCTCATGCGACCACCTTCAATCGCTCGGCGGGCCGGTCTCCGGCCCAGATGGTGACGGTCAATTCGCCGCCTTCGAGATGCTCGACCAAGTCCCCATTGAGCCCCGCCTGCTCGAGATATTTGAGCACCGCTTCGTCGGCGAAACCCAGCCGCGAATGGGCGTCGCGATTGCGCAATTCCTCGCGCTCGTGCGGGGCGAAATCGGCGATCAGCAGCCGCCCGCCCGGCGCGAGCAGGCGTCCCGCCTCGGCCACGGCCGCCGCGGGATTCTGCGCATAATGCAGCACCTGGTGCAGGATCACCGTGTCGGCCGATCCGGACGGCAAAGGCAGCGCATACATGTCGCCCTGGCGCAGATCGGCGGCGAGGCCAGCCTCGGCCAGCTTCACCCGCGCCAGCCGCAGCATTTCCGGCGAGCGGTCGACGCCGAGCGCCTGGCTGGCGTGGCTGCCGAACAATTCGATCATCCGCCCGGTGCCGGTGCCGATGTCGGTCAGCCGCCCGACCGCGCGTCCGCCCGCCGTCACCGCCCGCGCGATCGCCGATTCGACTTCGGCCTCGGCCACGTGCAACGAGCGCAGGCGGTCCCAGTCGCCGGCATGGGCGTCGAAATAGCTTTGCGCCGCGGCTGCCCGCTCGGCGCGCACCGCCTGCAGCCGCTCGATATCCGCGACTGAAATATCCGCGCCGCCCCGGCTCTTCCAGCGGTCGATCAGGCCGAACAAAGGCTCGACCAGTTCGCCGGAGCCCAGCCCCAGGAATACCCAGCTGCCCTCGCGCCGCCGGTCGATCAGGCCTGCTTCGGCCAGGATTTTCACATGCCGCGACACGCGCGGCTGGCTCTGTCCCAGCACTTGCGCGATCTCGCCGACCGACAGTTCCATCGCCCGCAGCAATGCCAGCACCCGCAGGCGGGTCGGGTCGGCCAGAGCGGCGAAAAGGCGCGGAAGCTGAGCCATCATTTTTGATACTGCATTTTCGCATATAAAGATATCCTTATATGCGTCAACAGAAGATAAATCGACCAAATCGGTAGAGAATGCTTTACATTGCCCCCGTACTTAGACTATTTGGACTTGTCGCAGGGGAACGGGTGCACACCGGCCAGGCGGCAACCTCGCAAAGAACTCAAGCTACAGGACTTTTGCCATGAAGAAGACTGCTTTCACCCTGGCCGCCGTTGCCGCCCTCGGTCTGGCCGCTTGCGGCAGCAACAAGGCCGCCAATAACAGCGCCAGCAATGCCGCTGCCACCACCAATGCGGTTGAGGACGTGACCGTCGCCAACACCGCCGAGAGCGCGACCAACAGCGCCCTCGACGCCGAAGCCAACAGCACGGCCGCCAACAGCGCCGGCATGGCGAACGTCAGCAACGGCAGCAATGCCGCCGCGTCGAACACCGTCGGCAACAAGCAGTAAGCTGACGCGACAGCGTCCGCTTTTGCGGTATAAGGAGGGGTCGCGCCACGCTGGCGCGGCCCCTTTTTCTTGTTGCGGCTTGGCTGCGTGAAGGAGTGATGCGGATGCAAAAGTTCGGTCTGGTTTTGGGTGCGGGCGCGGCGGCGATGCTCGGCGCGTGCAGCGACGGCGCGGTCAGCACCAACAATGGCTCGGTCACGGTGAACACCAGCGTGATCGGCGGCGACGTGCAGAACAACCTCGAAGGCGCCGGCAATTTCGCCCGCAACAGCGCCAAATCGATCGGCAACGGCCTGGGCCGCGCCGGCGAAGTGATCGAGAACAATGCCAAGGCCGCTTGGAACGGGGTCAAGGAAGCCACCCGGGAAATCCGCGAAGGCGAGCCCGCGCCCCCCGCCAATCCGGGGAATTCGACCGGCAACTGACGCACTCACTTGATTTTTCACCGCCGGCGTGCCGTTTTGGCCGCCGGCGACGGGCAGCAGCACGGGAGACGCAGAGATGATCCGGATCGGCCTAAGCGCGGCTATTGCCACCTTGTTGCTGCTCCCCGGCTGCGGTCGCGGCGACGAGACACCCGGCCAGCCCAGCGCCGACGAGCGCCGCGCGCTCGACAATGTCGCCAAGCGGCTGGACGACCAAGGCACGATCGATACTTCGCCGGACTCCATGGTTCCGGCGGAGGAAGCGCCAGTGACCGGCAACAGCGCCGCGCCGACCCCTGTCGTGCCGCCAACCGCGAACAGCACGAACGCCGCCGCGCCGCGCTGAGGCCTATTGGCCGGACGCCTCCGGCCCGATCTCGATCAACCACACGTCCGGCACGGCGCCGATCCGTACCGGCAGGATGCTGGTTCCAAGCCCGGCGCTGACGATCAAGGTCTTGCCGTTTTCGTCGATCCGGCCGCAGGCGTAGCGCGTCCCGTGCCGGGAGGCGGTGGCGAGTGGGCCGATGATCGGCAGGCTGATCTGGCCGCAATGAGTGTGGCCCGCCACCATCAGCGGCACCCGGCCCGGCACGTCCGGAAAGGGATCGGGCGAATGGCTGAGCAGGATCGGGATGCCGCCCGCCGCCCGCATTGCGGCCAATGTCCGGCCAAGATCAGCATGGCCGGTATGATCGTCGTCCAGCCCGCCGATCGCCAGCGGTCCCGCTCGCGCCGCCTCATTGTTCAGCACACTGACATTGGCGCGGCCCAGTGCCGCGCGCGCTGCATCGGCATCCACCCAATGGTCGTGGTTGCCGAGCACGGCGAAGGTGCCAAGCCGCGTACGTAGCCCCGCAAGCGGCGCGGCAATCTCGTCAAATGTGTAGACGTGCGTGGCGGCCCTCTTCTCGCTGATGAAGTCGCCGGCGATCAGCACCACGTCAGGCCTCAGCCCATTGGCATGCGCCACGATCCGCTCCAGCCGCTCGGGCGGCATGTCCGGCCCGGCGACATGAATGTCGCTCATCAGCAGGATACGGACCGGTCGCTCGCCCGCCGGCCAGCCTTGGACCGCGATCCGCGTCTCCCGCACGATCGGGTCGCTGCGCGCGGTCGAATAGCCATACCACAGCATGCCGATGGCGACGACGGCCAGCAGGATCAGGATCCGGATCGTCCAGCGCTGCCAGCTTCTCATATCGTGCCGCTCGTTTCTGCCTCGGAGCAAAGCGGCGCTTCGCCTATTGAGCATCCATGCGCGCTTTCTCGCAGCTTCTGGACGCTCTCGTCTATACGCGCTCGCGCAATGCCAAGCTGAAGCTGATCGGCGATTATCTGAAGCGCACGCCCGATCCGGATCGCGGCTGGACGCTGGCGGCACTGACCGGCGAGCTCGACCTGAAGGCGGTCAAGCCCGCGCTCGTGCGGGCGCTCATTGAAGAACGCGTCGATCCCGTGCTGTTCCGGATGAGCCGCGACTATGTCGGCGATATGGCCGAGACGGTGGCTCTGCTGTGGCCCAAACCGCTCGATCAGCCAGCCGAGATTGACGATGGCTCGCTCAGCATCGCGGCGGTGGTCGATCGGCTGGCGACCCTGGGCCGGGCAGAGGCACCGGCGGTGCTGGCGGAGATGCTCGACCGGCTGGACGCGAGCGGCCGCTTCGCCTTGCTCAAATTCGCCACCGGAGCGCTGCGCATCGGGGTAAGCGCCCGACTCGCCAAGACGGCACTGGCGCAAGCGTTCGACATCGACGTCGATGCGGTCGAAGAGGTCTGGCACGGTATACCGCCGCCATACGCGGCGCTGTTCGACTGGGCGGAGGGGCGCGCCGAGCAGCCGCGCGCCGAGGACGTGCCGACCTTCCGCCCCTTCATGCTCGCCCACCCGCTCGAGGACGGCAGCGTCAGCCTCGACGATTATGCCGCCGAATGGAAATGGGACGGCATCCGTATCCAGCTCGTCCGCGTCGGCGACGAGACGCGGCTCTATTCCCGCGCCGGCGATGACATTTCGCGCTCCTTCCCCGATGTCGCGGCGGCATTCACCTCGCAAGGCGTGCTCGACGGCGAATTGCTGGTGAAGGGCGAGGCACAGGGCACGGGCGACGCCGGGCTCGCGGCCAGCTTCAACGCCTTGCAGCAGCGCCTGGGGCGCAAGGCGGTGTCCGCCCGGATGCTGGCCGATTATCCCGCCTTCGTCCGGGTCTATGACATCTTGCTCGACGGCCGGGAGGATGTCCGCGCCTTGCCCTGGACCGAGCGGCGGGCGCGGCTCGAAACGTTCGTGGCGAGGCTCGACACCGACCGGTTCGACATTTCGGTCCTGATCGAAGCGCAAGATTTCGAAACGCTCGGCGAAATCCGCGCCGGTGCGCGCGACGCGGCGATCGAAGGCGTCATGCTGAAGCGCCGCGACAGCCCCTACATCAATGGCCGCCGTGCCGGCTTCTGGTACAAATGGAAGCGCGACCCGCTGAATGCCGATTGCGTGCTGATGTATGCGGTGCGCGGCAGCGGCAAGCGCTCATCCTATTATTCGGACTTCACCTTCGGCTGCTGGACCGGGCCCGAGCAGGGGGAAGGCGAACTGCTGCCGGTGGGCAAGGCCTATTTCGGTTTCACCGACGAAGAATTGAAATGGCTCGACCGCTTCGTGCGCAATCACACGACGCAGCGCTTCGGCCCGGTGCGCGAGGTGGAGAAGAGCCTGGTGCTCGAAGTCGCGTTCGATTCGATCCACTTGAGCAAGCGCCACAAGAGCGGTCTCGCCATGCGCTTCCCCCGCATCAGCCGCATCCGCACCGACAAGCCGGCGAACGAGGCCGACACGATCGGCGCGCTGAAGCGGCTGGTCAGTTAGATCGTGTCGCGGCGGTCGGCGAGTTGCTGGCCGAGCGTGCGGAAGTCACGGCCGCCGGCACCCATCAGCGCGCCGCATTGGCCGATCAGGGCAGCCCGATCGTTGTCCCGCATTCCTTCACCATCCAGCGGCGGCTCGAAGCCCGGGCTGCGGGCATCGATGCGGCCAAGGAAATATTGCGCGCCGGTAAGGCCCGCCGAGCTGATCCGTGGATCCTCGTCCTCCGCCAGCTCGGCCATCAGCCGGTAGCATCGGACGTCCTGGGCGGACGGGGGCGCAGGAGGCGGAACAGCCGCGCCCTGAGCGGTGAGATGCGCAAACAGCGCGGCCATGAATACGCTTGCCATGCCGCCCCAATTGCCGGGGAGGAGTGGAAAAGAGGTGCGCTAGAAAGGTTTACGCGTTGGTAGGCACGAATTTGCCGGTCGGGGCGGCAAAGTCTTGCCGGGGGGCCACCGCACTCCCGTCCAGCGTTTGCTGGAGGGGAGCCAATTGGTCCGCGCAAAGAAAAGGGGCCGCCCCGGCGTACCGGAACGGCCCTTGATCTCTGCTCGCAGCCGAAGCCGCGCCGCGGAACGTTACGCGATTGCCGACAGATTGACGGCCGCGGTCTTGCCGCGACGATCGACTTCCAGTTCGAATTCGAGCCGGTCGCCTTCCTGCAGCGAGTGGATGTTCGCCCGCTGCATCGCCGAGATGTGGACGAACGCGTCCGGCTGGCCATCGTCGCGGGTGATGAAGCCGAAGCCCTTGGTCGCGTTGAAGAACTTGACCGTGCCAGTCGCCTTCTCGCCGGTCAGCTGCCGCTGCGGGCCACCGCCGCCTTCGCCGCCACCATAGCCACCGCCGCCTTCGCGCTCACGCGGCGGGCCACGATCCTCTACCGGGAGCGGATCGCCCTCGATTTTCAGGTCGGTCGCCGAAATGCGTCCGCCACGATCCACCAAGGTGAATTCGAGCGGCTGCCCCTCGGCAAGACCGGTCAGGCCGGCCTGCTCGACGGCGGAAATGTGGACGAACACGTCCTCACCGCCATCGTCGCGAACGACGAAGCCGAAGCCCTTCTGGGCGTTGAAGAATTTGACGACGCCTTTGCCTTCGCCGACGACCTGGGGGGGCATGCCGCCACCACCGCCACCGCCGCCGCCACCACGGAAGCCGCCGCCACCGCCGCCGCCGCGGAAACCACCACCGCCGCCGCCATAGCCGCCACCGCCGCCGCCGAAGCCACCGCGGTCCCCGCCGCCATAGCCTCCGCCACCGCCGCCGTAACCACCGCCGCCGCCGCCATAGCCGCCACCGCCACGATCGCCGCCGCCGAAGCCGCCGCCACTGAAGTTGTCGTCACCAAACGAATCGCGCTTGTCTCTGCCGCGCCCGCCGCGATCGCCGCGACGCCCTTTATCGAAAGTCATGTGTCTTGAGTGCTTCCCGGTGCCCTGACCCCTGTTCGAGACCGCCGAGCAGGGCTGATACGCACGCGCGGTCAGAGAGCCCGGCCGAGGGCACTCTATCGAGTCGCTTAGCGTAAAATGCACTCTGCGGCGAGCGGATTCGCCTTGATTTCGACGTTTTTACTTTAGTGGCGCGCGAACATGCCGTGGATCGCGACCAGAATCGCGCCCAGCAACAGCCCGGCGCAGAAGTCCAGCACGGTCGTCGTCAGCCATCCGGCCAGGCCCGCAATGGCCGGCAAAGCGTGCGACACATTGTCCGCGATGACGTGGAAGATGTGATAAGGTTCGGTCACGCCGAGCGTGTTCATACCGGCGACGACGATGTGTCCGCCGACCCAGATCATCGCCGCGATGCCGATCACCGACAGCATCTTCATCACGATCGGCATCGCCTTCACCAGCCCGCGCCCGATCGCCTGCGCGCCTCCGTTTTTTCGGGCGGCGAGGTTCAGGCCGACATCGTCCATCTTCACGATCAGCCCGACCGCGCCATAGACGATCACGGTAATGCCAAGCGCCACCACGGCCAGGCTTGCAGCGAGCAGACCATAGGAGGGCTCGGCGACGGACTGGGCAAGTTCCGCCAGTTCGGACTGGGCAGGCGGCTTGGTCAGCTCGGACAGCGCGATCGCCATGATTTCTGCCGACAGGATGAAATCGGTGCGGATCGCACCCGCCACCATCTTTTTCTCGTGATCCGGATCGTTGAGCACGGCCGCGGTCTCGGCGAGCGACTCCTTCTTGTGGGTGAGTGCGTGCCAGATCTTCTCCGCGCCCTCGTAGCACAGATAGGCCCCGCCCAGCATCAGCAGCGGCGTGATCGCCTGCGGCAGCAGCCAGGTGAGCAGCAGCGCCACCGGCAAAATGATGATCAGCTTGTTGACCAAGGAGCCCTTGGCGATCCGCCAGATGATCGGCAGCTCGCGGTTCGGCTGGAAGCCGGTGACATAGCGCGGGGTCACCGCCGCGTCGTCGATCACCACGCCGGCCGCCTTCATCCCGGCGCGCCCCGCGGCGGCGCCGATATCGTCGATCGAGGCCGCGGCCAGCCTGGCGATCGCCGCCACGTCGTCGAGCAATGCGGCCAGGCCCCCGGACATTTCGTTGATCCTTGCGTTGATTTTCCGCCCTCTGCCGGGGCGTCGCGTCGCAATCAAGGGCGGCAATCATTGAGCCTGCTGCCAACACCGCCTAAGTCCTCTGCATGGCAGTGCATTTCCACGAAGAAGACATCCCCGCCGGCGCGCTGGGTCCCGGGCCGATCGCGGTCGATACCGAGACGATGGGGCTGCAACTCGGCCGCGACCGATTGTGCCTGGTGCAGGTGTCGGACGGTGGCGGCGACGAGCATCTGATCCGCTTTTCCGCCCACAGCGATTATGCCGCGCCGAACTTGAAGGCGGTGCTGACCGATCCGGGGAGGCTGAAACTCTATCATTTCGCGCGTTTCGATATCGCCTCGATCCGCGCCTATCTTGGCGTGATCGCGGCGCCGGTCTATTGCACCAAGATCGCCTCGCGCCTGATCCGCACCTATACCGACCGACATGGGCTGAAGGAGCTGGTGCGCGAGTTGCTGGGCCACGAAATCTCCAAGCAGCAGCAATCGTCGGACTGGGGCGGCGACATGCTGAGCGACGCGCAGAAGGAATATGCCGCGACCGACGTGCGTTATCTGCACGCGATGAAGGACATTCTCGACGTCCGACTGGAGCGCGAGGGCCGCACGGCCTTGGCCCAGGCCTGCTTCGATTTCCTGCCGCACCGCGCTCTGCTCGATCTCGCCGGCTGGGCGGAGGAGGATATTTTCGCGCATGTCTGAGCTCGCCGAGCAGGACCGCAGGGTGAAGCGCAGTTGGGCGCAGCCGGGCTCGTCGCACGACAAGCTCGTCAAGACGCTGAAATTTGTGCTGCCTCTGCTGGCCGGCTTGCTGCTCGCTTTCCTCGCCCTCGTGCCGCTGGAGGAGCGCAAGGAAGTCAGCTTCCTGGTCGACAAGAGCAAGATCGAGCAGGCCGGCGAGCGGCTGAAGGTCGAGGCGGCCCAATATCGCGGCCAGGACGAGGAAGGCCGGCCGTTCGTGCTCGACGCGCGCTCGGCGATCCAGGCCAGCTCGGCCGACCCGGTGCTGGAAATCGCCGACATGCGCGCCCGCTTGCAAATGTCTGACGGCCCGGCGGAGATCACCGCTGGCCGTGCGCGGTTCAATCCGGACAATAATACGGTGGACGTGGTCGGGGCCGTACTGGTCACCGGCGCGAACGGTTACCGGCTGCTGACCTCGGACGTGCTGGTCGATCTGCGCGACCGCAGCCTGCAGAGTCGAGGTGCCGTCACCGGCCAGGCGCCGGTGGGTAATTTCAGCGCCGATCAGATGAGCGCCGACTTGCCGGAGCGAACGGTCGTGCTGGAAGGCAATGCGCGCTTGCGGATCGAGCAGGGAGCCCTCAAAGGCCGGTGATAATGCGCAGATCGCACCTCATCCTTGCCGCTATCGCCGCGATGCTGGCCGCGCCTGCCATCGGGCAGCAGGGGGTCGGCTCTGGCCTCAAGAATCACGACACCAACGCGCCAATCGATATCGGTGCTGAACGGATGGAATTGAACGACAACGCCCAGCGCGCGATCGCTTCCGGCAATGTCGATATCCGCCAGGCGCGCCTGCGGCTGCAGGCCGAGCGGGTTACCGTGGCTTATGCCTCTGGCGCAAACCAGATCGAACGGATCGACGCGACCGGCGGCGTCGTGATCACCAGTCCGACCGAGACGATCCGCGGCAATACCGGCATTTACGATCTGCGCGCGAAGATCATCACCCTGCTCGGCAACGTCTCGCTGCGTAATCCCGACGGCAATCTCAATGGCGGCCGCCTGGTCTACGATTTGCGCACCGGCCGCGCGGTGCTGGATGGCGGCGCTCCGGGCGCGCCGGGCAGCGCGACCAGCCCGACCGGCCGCGTGACGGGCCGCTTCACCGTTCCGCAGACCTGAGGGCCGCACCTTGAGGCGGGCAGGGACACAAGCCTCCGGCTTGAGGCGGTGGGCGCCATCGCCTAAGTCCAAGCGGGCCCTATGAACGACGCAACTTCGATCCAGCGCGAACCAGAGGCGCCAGAGGGCGTCAACGCGGTCGCGAGCGCGTCGGTGCGCGGGCTCTCCGTGGTCTCGATCGCCAAATCCTACGACAAGAAAGTCGTGCTGTCGGACGT